>JBFMCM010000053.1:0-6995 GCA_040754355.1 Chloroflexota bacterium
AGCTATTTATGATCGCTACTACATTGAAGTTTTCCGGTATGTGCGCTATCGGATCGGCGACGAAATGCTGGCCGAAGATATTACCAGTGATGTTTTTGTCAGTTATATAAAGGCAATTCAAGTACAACAAGGCCCGAGCAAGAACCTGCTTGGTTGGTTGATTGGCACCGCGAATCATAAAGTCGCCGATCATATCCGTCACCTCTATCGTCACCCCGTAGAGGAACTGCAAGAGACACTCCCTGCGGAGGCATCATCACTCCCCGACGAGGTGGAACGGCGCGAACGCGAGCGAATTCTTCACTGGGCGCTTGCCCAGTTGACGAATGATCAGCAGCACGTCTTGGCGTTGCTTTTTGGCCAGGGATATTCGCTGGAAGAAACCGCGGCTCTGATGGGGAAAAAGGTCCCTGCGGTTAAGGCGCTGCGAATTCGTGCGCTGGCTGCACTCCAACGTAAACTTGGAGAGCGAAAATGAAAAAACAACTGCTTGATGCTTTCGACCAATGTTTGCAATCCCTGAGGCAGGGTGAGGCGCTGGATACCATCCTGGCGCGTTTCCCTCATTTGGCTGCTGACCTGCGTCCCCTGCTCGAGGCGGCCCAGGCGGCGTGGGAGTTGAATGAATACGGTGTTCCCGAAGATTTGGTTGCCCGTGGACGGGCGCGCATTCCCTCCCGCAGGGCGCAAGTCAGGAGGCCGCAGCGTACGCGCAGGATTTTGAGGCCTTCCTGGCGTGCCGTCTTGATTACATTGGTTGTAATGGTATTTCTGGGCTTGAGCACAAACGGCGTGCTTGCCGGGGCATCCCAAGCCCTGCCAGGTGACACGCTGTATCCATTGAAACTTGTGATCGAAAACATACAATTGGTTTTGACAACCGATCCTGTCCAAAGACAGGCATTGCAAGAAGAATTCAATCAACATCGTGTGGACGAAACAGTGGCCTTGATTCTTAGCGGGCGCGTAGAAAGGGTTGAGTTCGAGGGGATCGTCTCGGCTCAAACTCATGATGGCTGGGTGGTGGCGGGATTTTCGGTGAATGTCTCCCCACTTACGGTCATTGATGGAGTGGTTTCTGTAGGTGTTCATGTGAACGTTTCCGGCGAAACCCAGCCAGATGGCAGCATCCTGGCTGTCGCTATCGCAATGATTGAGGAAAATGGTTTTCCAGCAAACGAAGAGGGTGAACCAGGCGAAATGGACGAAGCAGAAGCAACTGAAGCAGCGGAGACCGAGAAGACAGAAACGCCAGAACCAACAGAGACGGCGGAACCAACAGATATGTTGGAGCCAACCGAAACGCTGGAGCCAACTGAAACGCTGGAGCCAACTGAAACGCTGGAGCCAACTGAAACGCTGGAGCCAACTGAAACGCTGGAGCCAACTGAAACGCCGAAGCCAACAAAGACTCGTAAATAAAAACCATAGGCTACAAAGACACTCAAACCGACGAACACACCAAGGCTGACGAATACTCCCGGACCGATTATTACTCCGAGGCCAACCAACACACCGTCCGGACAAAATGTCAAAAACATAGTCGGCGAAAAAATGGTTGTGATGAATTCAGAATTCGGGGGCACTAGCAGCCTCTGAACCCCCTCTCCTTATTGCTGCGAGGCGATTGAAGTACACGGGATACCAATATGCGTATCCCTTTTTAATTTCTGGATTGCAGTTTCGTAAGGTGATGATTCGACTTCGTTTACGTTTCTGTAAAGATATCTTGCATTACCGCCGTTGCCCGGTTGGCGACATATAAGTAGGTTTCACAAATTCGTGCCGCTTGTGGAGAAGAAAATATTTCTATGGGTATCAATTTTATCAACCAACGATCCAGGACACGCGCGCAAAGCATGGTGGAATTTGCCCTCGTCATGCCGATCCTTTTGCTTCTTGTCTACGGCATGTTTGAGGTGGGCAGGGTCGTTTTTATGTACGGCATGGTCATCACTGCAAGCCGGGAAGCCGTGCGTTATGGCTCGGCCACGGGACTCAATCAGGTTGGCGGAATCCCGAAATACAGGGACTGTGATGGGATTCGAAATGCTGCCCAAAAAGTTGATTTCCTGGGTGTCATTGATGATGTGAATGTTGTTATTGCCTATGATCATGGTCCTGGAACTGCAGAATTTTCGGTTTGCCCTCCCGGGGTCGTGGTGGCGGGAGACCGGATCAAGGTTCAGGTCTCGGCGGATTTCTATCCAATCGTTCCGATCATCCCGTGGGCGCCATGGACGATTGTTTCTGATAGTGCAAGGACGATATTGACGGACGTTGATATCATGGGCACGGTGCAGCCCCCTCCGCCTGGACCGACCCGCACACCTACAGGAACACCCACTCCGGGTGAATTCCCTACGGACACAAAGACACCTACCCAGACACTGACACCGACGTACACTATCAATCCATTTGACACGCCCACGGCAACATGGACCCCGACTCTGACGACCACCCATTTCGTATGCGATGTAAAGCATAGCGGTCCAATTCAAGGTGGTGCCGATGTAACGTGGACGATCTACAACAATTCAGGCATTCCACTGGAAATAAACCTGATGGTAATTTTCTGGCAGAGTTATGGTGGTCGTGTCCTGACCTATGTTTACCTTGGCGGCGAACAACTCTGGTATGGTAATACCAATGCTTCCGGCTTCAGCGTACCCGGACAACCTTTCACACTCCCGACGGGGGCGACAGGACTGCGTCTGGTTTTTACCAAAAGCACATCGAACATACAGGTGGTACTGACATTCAGTACTCATGGGTGCAGTGCTCCATTAGATTCCGATAATCCAAATCAGGTGTATCAGCCATGACCAGTAAATTCTTCCGAAAGCCCAAAGTTCTTAATGAAAAAGGACAAAGCCTGGTAGAGGTTGCTATTGCTTTGACTGTAATCCTTCTCCTCTTGGCAGGCGCTTTCGACCTGGGATCCGCTTTCTTTTATTCCATTACCCTTCGCGATGCTGCTCAGGAAGGCGCGGTATATGGTGCCATCAATCCCACCGATATCAATGGAATTAGAAATCGAGTTCGTCAATCATCCTCGGATCCTTTGGACCTTGTCACTGACCCTCACCTGCACGAACCGGAAGTCATAGTTAGTGGTGCTCCCTGTGCCGGTGGAGCGGTCACGGTAACACTGGTATATGATTATCCGATATCCATGCCCTTGCTGGGGTCGGTACTGAATAGCCAGACGATCCCTCTCACAGCATCCGTCACGAATACGATCTTGAGTCCGGAATGCGTGCCTTAGACGTGAGAAATTCCGATTGGAGGTAGTTATGAACAAGTTTTATAAATCAGAGAGTGGTCAGGCAATTGTCTTGATTGTTCTTGGCATGGTGGCCTTGGTTGCCATCGTAGCCCTTGCGATAGATGGCGGCGGTGCTTTTTCCGACCGCCGGCACGCGCAAAACGCGGTCGATACGGCCGTATTGGCCGCTGCCTTGGCTAAAGTGAGTGGCCAGGATTGGCATACCTTGGGCCTCTCCCGGGCTGCCAGCAATGGGTATAACAATGACGGGATTACGAGCACCGTGACTGTCGTCAATCCTCCCGGTGTTGGATGCGGTGACACCCCCGGACCGTATGCGGGAAATGTCGAGTACGTCCAGGTGATCATACGCTCGACTGTGGACTTGTTTTTCGCTCCAGTCATCGGAATTGATCAAACCCATAATTGTGTCGAAGCGATTGCCAGAGCCAGGCCGGGACGATACACCTCACTTTTTTATGGAAATGCCATCGCGTCAACTGCCTGTCATGGCTCTGGTACTGTGAAAGCGTGGGGTAGTTCATCGGTCACAACGATAGATGGAGGTGTATTCTCCAATTCGGATGATCCCGAGGCGATGAAGATCCTCAAAAACGAGAACTTGCAGGTTGATCCTGATTATGGTGTGTCGGCAGTAGGTGGAATTGATGCTCCCGATGATTACCCCTACCCGCAAGTGACAGGGGTGGAGCAAATTTTCTGCCCTTTGCCCGACTACATGCTGCCCGAATACGTATGCGATTATGAATACGTTGATTTCCCTCCAGAAGGGGTGACTGTATTGGATTCGGGAGTCTATTGCATCTCCGGCGAGTTTAAGAAGGCCGATATAACAGGTGTGGGCGTTACGTTTGTGTTGCTAAACAAAGGCGTCCAATGGAATGGTAATGCGGAGATGCACCTGTCCGCGCCTGAAGAAGGGTCAACGAAAGGGTTATTGATTTACCTTCCTCCATCGAACTCGAGTGAAATAAAATTGAATGGTACGTTCGAATTGGATATTTCTGGGACGATCTTTGCACCTTCCTCGGATATAATCTTGCTAGGTAGCTATAGCGGAGTTGCCATGCGCAGTCAATGGATTGGGCAGACGGTGGATCTGTCCGGTGCAGAGGAGTTGTTCATCCAGTTTGACGAGACTCAAACTTGGCAGTATCCCGATCCCGCTAAAGTCGAATTGACCAAATAAGAGAGTTGCTTTGGGAACAAACAGGCCGGTAAAACCGGCCTGTTTGTTTTCCCCATAAACCATGGCCGACTGGTGGTTTCCCCGTTGCATTTTTGACCGGTTTGGGGTAAATTAGATGCGACAAATGTTCTACTCGATGAGAAGTGGCAGCAGTCCCAACTGCTGCAACAACAGGTATGCAGGAGCACTTCTATGACCGACAAATTCTACATAGGTAAACTGTTCGACCCCGCTGCGGGAAAAGTCACCGGCGGACCGCTCCAGTACGACCCTGATGATTTGACCACCCATGGCGTGGTCGTCGGCATGACCGGCTCAGGCAAGACAGGCCTGTGCATTGGCCTGATGGAAGAGGCCGCCTTGCAAGGGATTCCTGCCATCCTGATTGATCCCAAGGGCGACCTGACCAACCTGCTCCTGCACTTTCCCGACCTGGCTCCGCAGGACTTCCAGCCCTGGCTGGACCCCGAACTGGCCCGCCGCGCCGGCAAGTCGCTGGAGCAAACCGCCGCCGACGCGGCCCTGGCCTGGCGCAATGGACTGTCCGAGTGGGGCATCGGGCGTGAGCGCATCCTGGCGCTCAAGAATGCCGCCCAGTTCGCCGTCTACACCCCCGGCTCGGACGCCGGCATCCCGGTCAGTGTGCTGTCGTCGCTGGCCGCCCCCGGCCTGGATTGGGCGACCAACCGCGAGGTCCTGACCGAACGGATTGCCAGCACAGTGACCGCCATACTTGGCCTGGTCGGCTTCGATGATATTGATCCCCTGCGCTCGCGCGAGCATATCCTGCTCGCCAACATCTTCCAGTCCGCCTGGAGCCAGAACAAGTCCCTCGACCTGACCGAACTCATCCTGCAAATCCAAACCCCGCCCTTCGACAAACTCGGCGCCTTCCCGGTGGATGCCTTCTTCCCGCCGAAAGAACGCGTGGCGCTGGCCCTGCAATTGAACAACATCCTGGCTGCGCCTTCGTTCGAACTCTGGCGCGTCGGCCAGCCGCTAGACATCCCGGCCCTGCTCTACGCGCCCGATGGCCGCCCGCGCCATTCGGTCTTCTACCTCGCCCACCTGTCCGACTCGGAGCGCATGTTCTTCGTCACGCTGCTGCTCTCGGCCGTGGAAACCTGGATGCGCACCCAGGCCGGGGCCACCAGCCTGCGCGCCTTGCTCTACATGGACGAAATTTTCGGCTACCTGCCGCCCTCGCGCAACCCTTCCTCCAAGCAGCCGCTCCTGCGCATGTTGAAGCAGGCGCGCGCCTTTGGCCTCGGTCTCCTGCTGGCCACCCAGAACCCGGTGGATGTGGATTACAAGGGTCTCTCCAATGCCGGGACGTGGTTCATCGGCAAACTCCAGACCGAGCAGGACAAACAGCGCCTGCTGGACGGGCTCGAGTCCGCGGCTGCCGGGACCCTGAACCGGGCAGCGCTCGACAAACTCATCTCCGGCCTCGGCAAACGCATCTTCATCATGAACAACGTCCATGCCGCCCAGCCGCTCCTGTTCCAGACGAGGTGGACGATGAACTTCCTGGCCGGCCCGATGACGCGCGCCCAGATCCCGGCCTTGAATAAAATGGTTGGGGCAAGTTATCAGCAGGGAGTCGTGAGTCATGAGTCGGAAGTGCCGGAAGGGTTCGAGCCTGTTCCGGCGGTTGCGCCGCTACCGGTGGAAGCCGCGCCATCCTCCACCGTCCACGGTCCACCGTCTGCCCTGGGCAGCGCCACCCGGCCTCAGGTCCCGGCTGGGTTTGGCGAGTATTTCCTCCCGCTGAAGATGTCGTTCGCCAAAGCAGCCGCGGCCTCGGGAGAATCACTGCCTCTTGATGTCCCTCCCGCGGGGGTCGTCTACCGCCCGGCCATCCTGGCCTCAGCCCAGGTGCGCTTCCTGGACCGCAAGTACAACCTCGACCTGGAGCAGGTCAAGTCCGCGCTGGTCCCAAATCCCGAAAAACGCGGCGCCGTTCGCTGGGACGATTTCACCGCCGCTCTTCCCGACGCCGGCGCGATGGACCCCTCCCCCGATCCCCAGGCGCGTTTTGCCTCCCTGGAGGCTCCCTTCTCGGATGCCAAACTGATGACCACCCTCCAGAAGGACTTCACCGACTGGGTCTATCGCACCAGCAAGGTGACTGTGCGCGCTAACAATGCCCTGGGTTTATACGCCACGCCGGATGTCAGCCAGGCTGAATTCATGAAGGCCTGCGCCGACGCGGCCCGCGCAGCGCGCGACGCGGCAATTGCCAAAGCCACGGCTTCCCTCGACAAGCAAATCAAGACCCTCAAGGACAAGATTGCCCGCGAAGAGCGCGAACTCAAGATGGATGAGACCGAACTCAGCCAGCGCAAAGGCGAGGAGATCGCCACCCATGCCGAGAACATCCTGGGTGTATTTGGACGTTCCCGTTCCTCCCGCCGATTGTCCACCTCCCTCACCAAACGCCGCCTGACCGAACAGGCCAAGGAAGATGTGCAGGAATCCATTGATTCGCTCGCGCAGTATGATGAAGAATTGAAA
>JBFMCM010000054.1:0-2972 GCA_040754355.1 Chloroflexota bacterium
CCGTCATGAAAAACAACCCGCTACATCACCGCCGCTCCATCCGCCTGGCGGGTGACAATGATTCTCATGTTCAGGATATAATCAATTGATGAGCGCCTTATTCCCCGACACCCATCCGAAAATGGAAGCGATGCAGATCGAACTCATTCGCCGTATGCCGTCATGGAAGAAAATATCCATCATGGAAGGGTTGAATGAAACCGTCAAAGCGCTGGCGATCAGCGGGATCAAGGAACGCCATCCGCAAGCGACCCCGCAGGAAGTCCGCCGCCTGTTGGCGGAATTGATGCTCGGCGCGGAACTGGCGCGCACGGTGTACGACCATGCAAAATGACGCCGCCCGAATTACACTGCTCGTCACGCAAACGCTCGAACAAATTGGAATTCCGTACGCCGTGGGCGGCTCGTTTGCCAGTTCCCTGCACGGCGTCATGCGCTCCACGCTGGATGTGGACATCCTGGCAGATATGCGGCTCGAACACATCCCGCCATTGGTTGCCGCCCTCTCGCAAGAGTTTTACGCTGACGATGAAATGATGCGCGACGCCATCGAACATCACAGCAGTTTCAATCTCATCTCCTCATTTCATTCCCCCCTGTTGTCCGCGGGGGTCAATCGAGGGTACAATCAGGTGCATGTCTATCATGCTGCTCTCCGCTTCGATCTTGTCCTGGGGTCTGCTCCATTCCCTGCTCGCCTCGCACAAAGCCAAGGAAATCACCCGCCGCTGGCTGGGGGAACGGGCGGCGCGCTTCTATCGTCTCGGGTACAACATATTTTCTGGCGTTAGTTTCTTACCCGTTTTGGTTATCGCCGCGCTCACACCCGACCGCACGCTGTATCTTGTCCCCCTGCCCTGGTCGGCGCTGATGGTAACCGGGCAGGTCCTGGCTGTGATTGGACTGGCGCTCGGCTTCCGCCAGACGGACGCCTGGGAGTTCCTCGGGCTGAGGCAGATTGCAGGCGCCGCCCTGAGCCGCCGGGTTGAGCCCGTCGAAACCCTGTCGAAGGGTCCGATGGAGACCCGTCAGGGGAAATTGGTTACAAACGGGCTGTATCGCTATGTGCGCCACCCGCTCTATTCGGCCGGCCTGGCCTTCATCTGGCTGATGCCGCTGGTGACCGTCAACCTGCTGGCGATCAATGCGGCGCTGACCATCTACGTCATCGCAGGGGCGGTTTTCGAGGAGCGCAAACTCCGCCGCGAGTTCGGCCAGGAGTATACTGATTATGCGGCTGTAACGCCCATGCTCATCCCATTCACGAAGCGGAACAAAGCCCGGCGGGAATCGTCTTTGTAGCAGTATAATCCCAAGCATGTCTTACGTCGCCGTCCCTCAACCCCAACGCTCGCCTCTGCCCTACCAGATCCTGGTCGCGCTGACCCTGGGCCTGGGCTTGTTCATCGGCGCGTTGGGGAGCGTGACCGGGGGTTTTCGGCTCGTTTTTTCCGGGCGCATCCTGCCCGGCATTTCGGTGGCGGGCGTGGACTTGTCGAATCTCACGCCCGACCAGGCCGTGGACGCCCTCAATCAACGCATCACCTACCCTGAATCCGGGCAGGTCGTTTTTCGCTTCGGCGATGAGGTCTGGGTGGCGCGGCCGCGCGAACTCGGCCTGGTCTTCGACGTGGGTAAAAGCGTCGAGCAGGCCTACGGGGTGGGTCGCGGCGGCCTGTTTTCCGGGCTGGCCGGGGATGTGACGGTCCTTCGGGGCGGGTTGGACCTCCCGCCGGTCATCGTTTTCGATGAACGGGTGGCGCACGGGTACCTCCAAAACCTGGCTGCACAGATTGACCGTCCCGTGGTGGAGGCCGAACTGGCGCTGAGCGGGACCCAGGTCCTCTACACGCCCGGGCAGACCGGCCGCGTGCTGGATGTGGACGCCACACTGGAAGCGCTGGCGGTCCAGTTGAAGACCTTTGCCGATGGCGAAGTCCCGCTGGCAATCGAGGAACAGTCCCCGGCAGTGCTGGACGCCTCAGCGCAGGCTGAGTCGCTGCGCCAGGCCTTGAGCGCCCCCTTGACTCTGACCGTCCCCAATGCCCTGCCCGGCGACCCCGGCCCGTGGACGCTGGAACCGTCGCTGGTGGCGGGCATGCTCACGGTCGGGCGCCTCCAGACGGATACCGGCTGGGCATTCGCGGTCGCTCTGGATGCCTATGCCATGGAACAGTTCCTGGAGCAGATTGCCCCGCAGGTGGACCGCACCCCGCAGAATGCTCGTTTTTATTTCGATGATTACACCCACCAGTTGGTGTTGATCGAACCGGCGCTGGTGGGCCGCCTCCTGGACATTGACGCCACGCAGGCAGCCATCACACAGGGCCTGCTCTCGGGCCAGCATGAGATTCCGCTGGCGCTGGATACCGAAGAACCCGAGATCGGCAGCGATGACACGGCGCAGGCATTGGGAATTACCGAACTGGTGTCGGTTGCGATAACCTATTTCCGCGGCTCCAACGCGGCGCGCCTGCAGAACATCCAGACCGCCGCGGCGCAGTTCCACGGCCTGCTGGTCCCGCCCAACGCGACCTTTTCGATGGGAGACGTATTGGGCGATATCTCACTGGATAATGGCTATGCTGAGGCGCTCATCATTTACAATGGTCGCACGATCACTGGTGTGGGCGGGGGCGTTTGCCAGGTGAGCACGACACTCTTCCGCGCCGCGTTCTTTGGCGGCTATCCGATCGTCGAGCGGCATGCGCATGCGTTCCGTGTCTCCTATTATGAACAGAAACCGGGGAGCGGCACTGACCCGGCCCTGGCCGGGCTGGACGCCACTGTCTACTTCCCGCTGGTGGACCTGAAGTTTACCAACGACCGTCCCTACTGGCTGTTGATGGAAACCTATTTCAACGCCGGCGAAATGAGCCTGACCTGGAAGTTCTATTCGACGGATGACGGGCGGCGGGTGGAATGGCAGAACCTGGGGCTGCGCAACATCGTCCCCGCGCCGGAACCGCTCC
>JBFMCM010000055.1:0-3180 GCA_040754355.1 Chloroflexota bacterium
ACCCAATGTGACGCCCGCTTCCACCGCCAGCCGGTTCTTGATGTAGAACGGAAATACGCGTTCACGATATTCCAGGCTTTGGGAAACGAACAATTCCCAGGACGGAAAAGAGACGATGCGAACACTGACCGCCTCCGCCGCCAGCCGCAAGCCAGCCTCGACCGCCAATTGGACCTCGGAACCGGAGGCCATCAAAACGATTTCGGGGTCGCCCTCGCCCAGGTCGGCCAGCACGTACGCGCCGCGCTCCAGTCCGTCCGCGGGAGCGTAGAGGGAACGGTCGAGGATGGGGACATTCTGCCGGGTCAGGGCCAGGACAGTTGGTCCGGAACGGCGCGAAATGGCCACCTTCCAGGCAACCGCCGTCTCGTTGGCGTCCGCCGGGCGGATGACCACCAATCCCGGAATGGCGCGCAGGGAAGCCAGGTGCTCCACCGGCTGGTGCGTCGGGCCGTCCTCCCCTACCCCAATGCTGTCGTGGGTGAAGACCCAAATGCTCGGATAGCCCGAATGCGCGGAGAGCCGGATGGGCGTGCGCATGTAGTCGGAAAAAGTCAGGAAGGTTGCGCCGTATGGAATCAACCCGCCGAAGACGGCCATGCCGTTGACCACCGCGCCCATGGCGTGTTCGCGCACCCCAAAATGAAAATTGCGGCCTTCAGGCGCAGCGGCCTGGAAAGCCGGAAATCCGTCCAGCCAGGTTTTATTGGACGGGGCCAGGTCTGCCGAGCCGCCCAACAGTTCGGGCAGTTTACCCGCCAGCGCGTTCAAGACTTTTGCAGAAGCAAGCCGGGTGGCGGTACCCTTCGGGTCAACTGGGAATTGCGGTAAGGCGGACTCCCAACCTGTGGGTAACTTGCTACTCAGGCGGCGTTCCAATTCAGCGGCTTTTTCAGGGAAGGCAGCCAGATACGCTTCGAGTCCGGACCTCCAGCCTGCTTCGGCTTCGCGGCCTTTTTCCACGGCCTGGAGAAAATGGACCGCCACATCCTCCGGGAGGTAAAAACGCGGCTCCACCGGCCAGCCAAGATTCTGCTTGGCAGCGGCGAGTTCCTCGTCGCCGAGCGGTTCGCCGTGGACTTTGTTCGTCCCCTGGCGATTGGGGGAGCCGAACCCGATGGTCGTACGGCAAACGATAAGGGAGGGGCGCGGGTCGGATCTGGCCTTGATGATCGCAGCGTCTATTGCCTCCACGTCGTTTCCGTCTGCCACCCGCTGGACATGCCAGCCATAAGCCTCGAAACGGGCAGCGCGGTCTTCGGTGAAAGCGATGTCTGTGGAGCCGTCAATAGAAATGCGATTGTCGTCGTAGAGGTAGATGAGCCGGCCCAGTTTCAGGTGCCCGGCCAGAGAGGCGGCTTCGGCACTGATGCCCTCCATCAGATCGCCGTCGGTCACAATGGCATAGATGTAATTGTCGAAGATATCGAAACCAGGCTGGTTGAACTCGGCCGCAAGATGCGCTTGCGCAATGGCCATGCCCACGCCATTAGTAAATCCCTGTCCCAATGGACCGGTGGTCACTTCCACGCCAGGTGTGTGCCCGTATTCGGGATGGCCTGGGGTCAGGCTGCCCCACTGGCGGAAACGTTTAAGTTCCTCGAGCGGAAGGTCGTATCCGGTCAGATGCAGGAGGGAGTATAAAAGTGCACAGCCGTGTCCGCCGGAAAGGATGAAACGGTCCCGCCCGGGCCAGGAGGGATTCCGGGGGTGGTGACGCAGGTGACGGGTCCAGATGGTGTAGGCAATGGCAGCGCAGCCCATCGGCAGGCCGGGATGTCCCGAATTTGCCTGCTGCACCATGTCCGCAGAAAGGAAGCGCAGGGTGTTGATCGCATCTGACTGGAGGCGAGGGGAAACAATCATGGTCCTTCCTTAATAAAATCTACAAATTTGAAAATATTGTACCAGAATAGATTGCAAGGATGCTGTTATGTGCCCGATTCCAGCCCATGCTAAAATGATTCTACCCGGAGGTAGAAATTGCACTATGGCCAACCCAATTATCTTATACATCGAAGATAATTTCGATAACCGGTTGCTCTTGCGACGTGTGCTCATGGCAGAAGGCTATGAAGTCGCTGACGCTGCAAATGCAGAGGAGGCTCTTGCATGGCTGGTGTCCGGTCGTCCGGACCTGATCCTGATGGACATAAACATGCCAGACATGGACGGCTATACGCTGACCGCCCGCATCCGCGCAATGCCGGGATTTAGGGGGGTGCCTATTATTGCGCTAACGGCCAACGTAATGCGGGGGGACCGGGAGAAGTCGCTGGAGGCCGGCTGTGATGGTTATATTCAAAAACCAGTGGATATAGACTTGCTTCCCGAACAAATTGGCCGATATTTGAGGGAAAAATGAACGCATTCGATTCTCAAGACACCATTCGGAACCCAGTAACAGACAGCCAGACAATACGCAAGCCATCCATCCCCAAAGATTGTACAGTTTTGGTGGTGGAGGATAATGTTTCGAATTTTGTCCTGATTGCCCGCATGTTGGGCTACCTGGGTATCCACTGCGAATGGAAGACTTCCGGCTACGAAGTGGTGGAATTTGCCGATACACTTCCTCGCATAGACCTCGTGCTGATGGACATCCGCCTGCCATACGAGGATGGGTATGGCGCGATGAAGAAGATAAAAATGTCCGAACGCTTGAAGAATGTTCCGATTGTCGCAGTCACGGCAGAGGCCAGCCAGGAGCAACTCAACAAGGCTCACGCTTCGGGTTTCGACGGCTTCCTGGGCAAGCCTCTCGACCCCGACCGTTTCCCCGACCAGATCCGACGTATTCTAACGGGAGAACCAGTCTGGGAATTGAGCTAGTCATCATTTCCAATTCGATTACAAGGACCAGGAATGAGCAGGCTAAGAGAACTCCTTGAATGGATAATTCGCACTAAGTCGAGATCGGGGGTATCGCAAATGCGCGGCCGGCTTCTGGCAGCGTTGCTGTCGTTGATTATCCTGCTAGAAATCGTGCTCCTGCTTTCCAACACATACGGAGCGCTGTCGGGCTCGGATCCGAACGCGGCTTCTTTTCTAGCAAGCGACTTTGTCGCCCTCCTCATCCTGTTCGGACTTTGGCTTCTCAATCGAATTGGATTTTCCACTGTTGCCGGGGCGCTGTTGGTTGCATTCCTGGCAGCCGTGCCGGGCTTTGTCTTCCGCCCT
>JBFMCM010000056.1:0-7728 GCA_040754355.1 Chloroflexota bacterium
GTAACGCAGCAGCGGGATGTGGACGCGGAACTCAGTCTGCGCCAGGAAAGTCTCCCGCAGGGACACGTTGGCTGAAACACCACCGCCGACGATGATATCCTTTACCTGATGCTTTCGCGCGGCTTTCATGGTCTTCTCGAACAAGACCTCCACCACGGCAGCCTGAAAAGAGGCCGCCAGGTCGGGGACCGGGAGCGGGGTCCCGGCTGCTTCGAGGCGTTTTACCTCCTTCAGGACGGCAGTCTTGAGTCCGCTGAACGAAAAATTGTCCGCCCCCTCCAGCCAGGCGCGCGGAAATTTGATGGCTGCCGGGTCGCCCTTTTCAGCCGCTTCCTGCACCGACGGCCCACCGGGATACGGCAGCCCCAGCAGACGGGCGACCTTATCGAAAGCCTCCCCGGCCGCGTCGTCGAGTGTGGCGCCCAGGCGTTGATAGTTCAGGTGGGATTTCATCAGGTTGAGTTCGGTGTGCCCACCGGAGACCAACAGGGCGATGAGCGGGAACTTGGGGGTGGGAGGCGGTTTATCCTCCGGGCGGTAGAGCCAGGCCGAATAGATGTGCCCCTCCAGGTGGTTGACGCCCACCAGCGGCAACCCCGCGCCGAGGGCCAGACCTTTGGCCAGGTTCAGACCGACGATCAGCGACCCAGCCAGTCCTGGGCCGCGTGTGGCGGCGATGGCGTCCATGTCGCCGATGGTCATGTGCGCCTTGGCAAGCGTCTCCTCGACCACCGGCACCAGCGCCAGCACGTGCTGGCGCGAAGCCACTTCCGGGTACACGCCGCCGTAGCGGGCATGCACGTCCATCTGCGAGGCGACGGTGGAAGCCAGCAGGAGGCGCCCATTTTCGAGCACGGCGGCGGCAGTTTCGTCGCAGGAGGTTTCGATAGCCAGGATGCGGGCGGGTTTCAGGGAGGGCATGACGCTTTATTTTACCCCAATCCTTCCTGTGAAAAATCAGTTAGAATCGCCCCCGGAGAGAAATATGGACACATTCGATGCGATTTTCACCCGCCAATCCATCGGCGATGTCAAACCGGACCCGGTGCCTGTGGACGTGATCGAGAAACTGTTATCCGCTGCTGTGCAGGCCCCCAACCATTACAAGGTCCGCCCGTGGCGCTTCGTGGTGCTGACCGGCGCCGGGCGCGAGCGTCTGGGCGAGGTGCTGGCGCAATCCTTCGCCGAGAAGTTTCCCGAGGCTCCAGCCGCCGCGCTGGATAAAGAACGCGCCAAACCCCTGCGCGCCCCGGTCATCATCGCCGTCGGCGTGGACAAACCCTCCGAGCCGAAGGTGCTGGAGATCGAGAACATCTGCGCGGCGGCCGCGGCGGTGGAGAACTTGCTGCTGGCTGCACACGCCCTCGGCCTGGCTGCCAAGTGGCGCACGGGCGAGGACGCCCGCAACCCGCGCCTCAAGGAATTCCTGGGCTTCGCTCCAGACCAGCACATCGTTTCGCTGGTGTACCTCGGCTACCCGGCAGTGGAGGCCGGAGCGGTAAGCCGGCCTGGATACGAGGATCGAACAGTGTGGATGGGATAAAAATCGTGTGTATAATAAGCGCATGAAGCGCGATGTAGTGATTCGCATCCTCAGAGAACGAAATTCCGAACTGGTCCAGCAGTACGGTGTCAAATCGTTGTCTTTGTTCGGCTCGGTGGCGCGCGATGAGGGCGTATCAAGCAGTGATGTGGACTTAATCGTCGAATTCAACAGACCAGTAGGGTACTTCGGTTTATTCGCGTTACAGGACCATCTCGAAAAATTGCTTGGCTGCCCTGTGGATTTGGGTACGCCGGACAGTTTGAAACCGCGCATACGCGAACGCGTGATGGGGGAATTAATCCATGTCGCCTAGGAACTGGCAAGAACGAATCCGAGATATTCTGGATGCTATTGCAGAGATCCAGAGATTCACGCACGGCATGAAGTTCGAGACCTTCCAGGCAGACGACAGATCCGTCCGTGCGGTGGAAATGAATTTCATCATAATTGGCGAATCAGCCAGCCAGATTCCGGAAGAAGTCGAAGAAAAGTACCCGGAAATTCCTTGGGGACTCATGCGCTCAATGCGTAATAGGATTGTGCACGTTTATTTTCAAGTAGATGAAAAACTTATGTGGGACACCATTCAGAATGATCTGCCACCCTTGATCAGCCGACTGGAAAAATTACTCTAAATTTGAACACCGGACAATATAAAATAATTATATGGGCGGATCGAGATCCGCCCATATAATTTTAATTTCCCAGCCTCGCCTGTTTATCTGGTGACGATGCTCCGCGTCGTCACCCACATGATTCACTCCGCGTCCTATTGCTGGCGCGGAGCGCCAGAGGGAGCATTCCGACGCAGAGCGTCGGAATGAGGAAAACTATTTACCCAGCCTTGCCCGTTCTTCTTCCACAACCTTCTCTTCCAGTTTCTTGAAGAGCGGTGCGGGTGGGTTGAGTTTTGCCCCGGGTTTCAAATCGCTTGGTTTCCAGTAGGGGCGAGTCTCAGACCCGCTCCCTACGGGGCGGTATCGTAAAACGGTATGTTCGCCGAGGGTGTCAGCTATGGTCTCGGTGTAAGGTTCGCCAAAGAGTGGGGTTTCGTAGCCAAAGAAACCATTCAATTTCTCACTGGTGAAGGGCAGGAACGGAGCGAAGATTATCTTGAGGGAGTCAATCGCTTTCAGGGCGGTATAGATGGTCAGGGCGGCGGAATCCTTGTCGGTTTTGACCGCCTGCCAGGGGGCCATCTGGTCGAGGTACTGGTTGACGGTCGTCGCCAGTCGGAAGGCCTCCTGCAGGGCTGCGCGCAGTTTCACCGCCTCGAGCAGTCTGCCGACAGACTGGAACCCGGCCTCGATGGCGGCCAGCAGTTCCAGGTCCGCGGGGCGCAGGGCGGAGATGTCAACGCCTGGGACATGTCCATCCCAATGCTTGTAGCAGAAGGCCAGCACCCGGTTGGCCAGGTTGCCCCAGGTGGCCACCAGTTCGCCGTTGTTGCGGGTGACGAATTCGGCCCAGTCCCAGTCGGAGTCGTGCATCTCCGGCATGTTGACGGTCAGGTAGTAGCGCAGCGCGTCCGGGTCGTAACGCGTTAGGGCGTCGCGCCCCCAGACCGCCCAGTTGCGCGAGCCGGAGATCTTCTGGCCCTCCAGGTTCATGAACTGGTTGGCCGGGACGTCGAACGGGACCGTCAGCCTGCCTTCCTCTTCAGCGAAGATGCGCAGGAATTCGTCGCCTGCGCCCATCAATTCGGCCGGCCAGAGGGCGGTATGGAAGAAGATGTTGTCCTTGCCGATGAAGTAGAAGGCTTTGGCGGCCGGGTTCGTCCACCATTCGCGCCAGGCATCCGGATTTTCATTCAACTTCGACCATTCGATCGGGGCGGAGAGGTAGCCGATGACGGCTTCGAACCAGACGTAGAGGCACTTGCCGTCCCAGCCCTCCACCGGGACAGGAATGCCCCAGTCGAGGTCACGCGTGATGGGACGCGGCTTCAGCCCCTCGGCTTCGATCTTGCCCAGGCTTTCTCCCAGCACCGGTTCGCGCATGTATCCGGCGCGTTCCTTCAGGAATTTCTTGACCTCGGGCTCCAGTTTGGAGAGGTCGAGGTAGAAATGTTCGGTCTCGCGCAATTCGAGGGCGCCGTCGCCGGTCTTGGCGCGCGGGTTGAGCAGTTTTTCCGGCTCTAGCACATTGCCGCAGCGGTCGCACTGGTCGGAACGGGCGCCTTCGTAACCGCACAGGTAACAGGTCCCTTCCACGTAGCGGTCGGGCAGGAATTTCTTCGCCGAGGGCGAGTACCACTGCATGGACTTCTGCGTGAACAGGAAGCCATTCTTCTGGAGCGCCAGGAAAATGGACTGCGCCACCTTGAAGTGATTTTCAGTGTGGGTGGCGGTGAACAGGTCGTACTGAATGCCCAATTGCTGGAACAAGTCAATGAAACCATCGTGATACTTCTTGTACACTTCCTCGACCGGCCTGCCCTCCTTGTCCGCCGCCAGCGTGACCGGCGTGCCGTGCGAGTCGGTTCCGGAGACCATCAGCACGTTGTCGCCTTTCAGGCGGTGGTAGCGGGCGACGATGTCACCGGGCAGGTGCGAACCGGTGATGTTGCCGACGTGGATCTCGGCGTTGGCGTAGGGCCAGGCGATGGCTATTAGTATGTTCTCCGGCATTTTCTTCTCCACCCCTCACCCCCTTCCCCCTCTCCCGATGGGAGAGGGGCTGGGGTGAGGGTAAATAAAACTGCCGGCTTGCGCCAGCAGCATTGTTCAGGCGGCATGCACCGTCCTGCAGTTCATCTGGCGCTGAACTGCGCGTGAGTGCAGGACATCATCATGGCGCTGGTTTTCATGGGCAGTAGTTTACTATGGTGTGTGAAATGTGGCAAGTGGGATTCATTTACCTTCGTCATCCCATTTGATATCTTCAAACCGAATACCTTTCCCCTCCCGAAAAGCCTTGCGGGCACGCTCGACTCGTGCCAAGAAGCGAGGATCATGTTCCAATTTGTAATCAAACCAATCATCCTCGGTCTCGAATCCAATCAATACACCGGCTGGTTTGCCGTGGCGCGTGATGATAATCTGTTCCTTTTCAGCTTCCCGCAAGTAAACAGATAGGTTATCTTTTATCTGATGTAGGGGGACTTTCTTCCCTTCGCTCATTCCTTCACTCCTTCTCGTTCGAGCCAAGCCGCGGACTGTTCTTTCAAAATAACAGCGATAATCTCAACTGTATCGTCATTAACATCATAATAAACACGGTATTCGTCTACTCGCAAACGATATTGCGGACTGGATAAACCCTTCAATCGTTTGATCCGACTTTTGCTCTTTTTTTCTGGCTCATATCGAAGATGTTGTTCGATGGCATCCAGAATCTTCGCCCGCACGTTCGCGCTCAAGAAACGCAGGTCATTTACAGCATCGGCGAAGAAAGAGATTTCGTATCGCATAAAAATATTCTGGCTATATTATAGCCAGAATTTTTATTTTTACAAGGGAACTACAAATACTCCTTCAACTGCCTCGCTCTCAACGGATGCCTCAACCGTCTCAGGGCTTTGCCCTCGATCTGGCGGATGCGCTCGCGGGTCAGGCCGAACTTCTCCCCCACTTCTTCCAAGGTGTAGGCATTGCCGTCGTCCAGCCCGAAGCGCAGGCGCAGGACACGCGCCTCGCGCGGGGTCAGCGACTCCAGCACCTCGTTGACCTTTTCCTTGAGCATGACCTGGTAGGCTGCCTGCATGGGAGTAGGGCTGAACTCGTCCTCGATGAACATGCCCAGGTCGGAGTCCTCGCCCTCACCCACGGGAGAGTCGAGCGAGAGCGGGATGCGGGAGGAGTTCAGGATCGTCTCCAACCGCTTCGGTTCCAGGTGGAGTTCGTTTGCCAGTTCAACGGCGGTTGGCACACGGCCCAGGCGTTGTTCCAAGGCGTGGGTGGCACGGTAGACCTGGCGGATGCGGTCGCTCATATGCACCGGCAGGCGGATGGTGCGCGCCTGGTCGGCAAGCGCCCGCGTAATCATCTGGCGCACCCACCAGGTGGCGTAGGTGGAGAAACGAAAACCACGCGTCACATCGTACTTCTCGACCGCTTTCATCAACCCCAGGTTGCCTTCCTGGATCAAATCCAAAAACGGGACGCCGCGTCCGATGTATTTCTTGGCCACGCTGACCACCAGGCGGGTGTTGGCCTTGATGAGATGGTCACGCGCCAGCAGCCCGTCCTGCACGAGCATTTCGAGCCGCCGCCGCGCCAGGGTCCGCCGGCGCCCCGCCTGGCGCAGGAGTTCTGTCCGCGCCGAGCGGCCCTCTTGAATGCGTACCGCCAGGTCATATTCCTCCGCCGCGGTCAACAACGGGACGCGCGACATCTCCTTCAGATACATGCCAACGGTATCACTGCCCCCGGCATCGACCTCCTCCACCCACGTCTCCGCTCCGGACTCTGGGCCGGCTTCGGCTGCATCGGCCTCCAGCACCTCCACCCCTTGCTGGCGCAGGCCAAGCATCAGCACCGACAGGCGTTCCGCGTCCTCGAACTCCGGAGCAAACTCGATCAGGTCGTCGGTGGTCAGGTAGCCCTGCACCGAGGCTTTTTCGAGCAGGGAATTGAGCACTTCATGGTGATGAAAGCGCGATGCAGGCATCAAACTCCTCCCTTTCCTGCGCGTCTCATTTCAGCAAGTCCTTCAACGCGGCAAACGGCGACTCGTCCCCTGCCGGCCGGTGACCGCAATCCACCCGGTTCAGGTTTTCCCCGCACTCCGGGCACAGGCCTTTACAATCGGGCTTACAAACTGGCTGGATGGGGACCTCCAGCAAAGCATACTCGCGCAGGAGCGGCGCCAGGTCTATCCTGCCCTCCTCCGGCACAAGCAGATTGGACTCGGAGAGCGAGTGCTTGTCGAAGGCATAGAGATCGGTAAACGTCCAGGAAATCGCCTGGGTATATGCCTCCAGGCAGCGGACACATTCCAAGCCCAGTTTCGCAGAAAATTCGCCTTGGAGCAAAAGACCCTGCTGGGTGCGCGAGAATGTGGCCGTGCCAATAAAATCGGTCACGGCCAGGTCGTCTCCCAGGCGCATTTTCTCGTAATCGAATGTAAAATCGCGGCTGGTGCCGACCGCCGCGCTGATCAGGAAACCAACGTTGAGCAATAATGGACGCCGAGGATTCGTCACGGGTTTCTTCTACACGAAAGATTTGGGAACGCCCCCATTCTAGCACAGCGGACTCTCGAAGTCAATTGCTTTCTGGCTCTAGCCGCCGTCCTCGGCGGCGAGGACGCCGCCGGGCGCGTACAGGAGTCCGCACTCCAACGAATGTAGGATACCAAATATTTCTAAGGCAGAGATTTATTGCCCCATCAACCGGCTAATCGCGACAATGGTGATGTCATCGTCTTGCGGCGCGCCGGATTGGAAACCCGTCAGCGCCTCTGCGAGCGCGTTACAGACCTGCTGACCGGTGCGGCCGGCCTGGGCTCCCAGCACGCTGGAGACACGCGCGTGGCCGAAGGCCTCGCCGCCGGGGCTGCGGCAATCTGTCAGCCCATCGGAGAACAGGACCAGGGTCCCGCCCGGAGGAACGGGGATGAAGTTCTCGTCGAGGAGCGGAGCGTCGAAGATTCCTACGGGTTGACCGGTCGCCTGAGGCAGGGTCTGCACCACACCATCGGCGGTGCGCAGCAGCGGGAGTTCATGACCGGCGCGGGCGTAGAAGAAGGTGCTGGTGGCTAGGTCGAGGATGCCGAGCAGTACGGTGACGAATTGATCGGATTGCTGCAGGCGGATCAGGTGGGCATTGACGCGGCGCAAGATCTCCGCCGGAGAACTACCGTGGATGGTCTCAGCCATGATGAGAGCATGGGTGCGGGCCATAAAAATAGCAGCGGGGATGCCCTTGTCGGCCACATCCCCGATCATCACGCCCACATGGGCGTCATCGAGAAGGAAGATGTCGTAAAAGTCTCCGCCAACTATGCGGGCGGGCTGCATGAGCGCGCCGAAGGAATAGCCGGCTGCGCAAGGAAGTTCCTGCGGCAAGATACTCACCTGAATATCGGCCGCCACCTGGAGTTCGCGTTCGAGACGTTCCTTCTCGATAATATGCGCCTGGGCAGCCTTGAGTTCATCGTAGGCTTGCTGGAGTTGGCGATTCTTTTCCTGCAAGTCACGGAAGGCGGCCGTGTTGGTAGCGTCGAGGCGTTTGGTGAGG
>JBFMCM010000057.1:0-13506 GCA_040754355.1 Chloroflexota bacterium
GTTTGGCGGGCTGGGCGATGACCGCTTCCAGTTCACCGGCAGCGTCCGCCTGGACGGCTCGGTGGATGGCGAGGGTGGTCGTGATGAGTTGGACTACAACTATGCCCCGCTGCCCTATCTCTCGCCGCGGGCACTCGACCTGACCGGTTTCGGCTCCATTGACGGCTTCGACGGTACCGAGACCGCCCCCATCCCCTCCCGCCCCGAGCTGGGCACCATCAGCGGCATGTTCCACAACATGGAAGTGCTGCACGGCTCTCCGTGGGATGGCGACTCGCTCCAGGGCTTGCCGAACGACTCGCTCTGGACCATCGACGGTCTCGACAGCGCCTACCTGCCGCTGCCCGGGGGGCTCAGCCTGGCATTCGATAACCTCGACACCCTCATTGGCGAGGCTGGGGCGGATGAGTTCACCTTTGCCGATGGCGCAACCCTCTCCGGTTCAGTGATCGGCGCTGGCGGGCAGGATGTCCTCAATTACACCTCCTACCTGACGGCCCGCACCGTCACCCTGAGCGGCTTCACCGCCGACGGCGCCTCCGGCAGCCAGGCCTCGCTCGGCATCGGCTTCCAGGGCATCGACTTACTCATTGGCACCTCCTTCAGCGATACGTTGGTCGGTTCCGGTGCTGATAATGTCTTCTTCCCCACCGTGTTGGATGAAGGCCGCGTTGACGCCACCTATGCGGGTGGCATCCTCACCGGTGGTCTCATCTACCAGTCCATCGAGAACCTCGACGGCGGGGCAGGCGTCAACAGCCTCGACTATCGTGCCTATGCCGGTCCTGCCGCCGTCTATCTCGAGACCAGCACCACCACCGCCCTCTCCGGTTCATGGACGAACCTCCAGGCGTTAGTCGGCAGCACCCAGACTACCCTTTACGGTCACCTGGCTGGAGATATCTTCACCGTCACCGGGCTGGAGGCGGGCACGGTGGCCGGCTTCCAGTTCTCCTCAGTCCCGACCATCGCTGGCATGTCCGGTTACGATAGCCTCAACTCGACCGCCGCCGCGCCCTTCACTGTCACCCTGACGGGGCACACCGCTGACGGCTTCTCCGGGCGCATCGAGACGCTCATCGCCTTCCTCGGCATGGACCTGTGGACTGGCTCCGGCAGCGATACCCTGGTCGCCCCCGACCTGCCTGGCACCTTCGTCATTGATGATCTCAGCACGCATTACCAAGACGAAGCCACTCTGCGCACCTTCGACTTCAACGGAGTCTTCTACCTGGTCGGCGGCACCTCCACCGACACCTTCGCCATGCTCAATACTGCCGTCTGGCCGGGTCGCTTTGACGGCGGCGCTGGCATTGATACGCTCGATTACTCTGCCTATGCCCTGGCGGTGGAAGTTGACCTGGTGAATCACACCGCCACCAACGTCCTCGACGGCGTCTACAACATCGAGAACCTGCTTGGTTCCCCGGTCGGCAACATCATCATGGGTGATGAGTTCGACAACCTGCTCATCGGCACCGGCGCTGTTGACCAGATCTATGGCTTGGGCGGCAACGACATCCTCATCGGCATGGGCGGGGATGACCTGCTGGATGGCGGACCGGGTACCGATACCGCCTCCTACCTCTACAGCACCTTACCCGTTACTGCCAGCCTGGTGACCAACCAGGCCTCGGGCGCTGACTGCGGCACCGACAGCCTCGTCAGCATCGAGAATCTCGAGGGCGGCGCCGGGAACGATACCCTGACCGGCAACACCGCTGCCAACGTCCTCGCCGGCGGCGGTGGGAATGACCAGTTGAACGGCGGCGCCGGCAACGACACCTACCGCTTCACCGATGGCTGGGGCCAGGATGTGATCAGCGACTCCTCCGGCACCGATCACCTCGATTTCTCGCCAGTCACCCTGTCCAGCCTGACCTTCGACCTGCGCACCACCGGCATCACCGTCTCCACCTTGGGTGGTGACCTGCTGACCGCTCCCAGCGTGACCTTCGAACAGCTGACGGGCGGCGCGGGTGCCGACATCTTCAATGTCTTCAGCGGCTTCATCCTCTCCGGTCTGCTCGACGGTCTCGGTGACGCCGACCTGCTCGATTTCTCCGACCCGTTGCGCCCGGCTGGCATCACCGTAACGCTCACCGGCGCCGGTCTGGTGGATGGCATGAACGGCACCGTAGCGGGTGTCCTGCCGGTCGGCTTTGCCAACATCAACTCGCTCACTGGCACAATCCATAATGACACCCTGATCGGGTCGTCCGCCGATACCACCTTCTTCGTCACTGGCAGTGGATTGGGGAGCGTGGATGGTCTCCTCGATTACGCCCTCTTTGAGAACCTCAACGGCGGCTTGGGCACCAACAGCATGGATTACAGCCTCCATGCGGGTGCTGCCACCTTCAACCTTGACGCCCACACCGCCACCGGCGTCCCCATCAGCTGGACGAACTTCCAGGCACTCGTCGGCAACGCCGATACCACCCTGGTCGGTCCTGTGGCTGGCAGCCTCTACAATATCACCGCCGTCGATGCCGGCAATGTTGCCGGTTTCACATTCACCCATGTGCCCAGCCTGACCGCTGGCAGCGGTAACGACACCTTCCTCTTCCAAAATGGCGCCGCCCTCTCCGGCGCGCTGGATGCCGGGCTGGGCACCGACCTGCTAGATTACAGCGCCTACCTCAGCGCCGTGGATGTCGATCTCCAGGCGGGCACCCTGCTTTCAGGCGGCGTTTCCGGTCTCGTCGCTGGCGTTGAGAACATCACCGGCGGTCTCGGGGATGACCTCTTGACCGGTGATGTCGGCGCCAACACCCTCATCGGCGGCCCGGGCTCCGACACCCTCACCGGCGGTGCCGGTGATGACACCTACATCTTCACCGATGGCTGGGGCGCGGCAGACGTGGTTGTCGAAGTTGCGGCAGGCGGCACGGACACGCTCGACCTCACCGCCGTCACCGCCCCGCTCGATATTACCATTGGCAGCGCTGCCCTCACGATCTCCGGAAGCGGCAGCAGCTTGAGCCACTTTGGCGACCAGGTCGAGGCCATCCGCACGGGTTCCGGCGCCGATACGGTCCACTTCACCGGCACAGGCAGCCTGGCCGGCTCCATTGACCTGGGCGGCGGCGGCAACACCTTCGATTACAGCGCCTACAGCGCTCCCGCTGCTGTGGACCTGGCGGCTGGCACCGCCACCGGCGTGGGCAGTTTCAACCATCTCCAGGCGCTCATCGGCAACAGCATCACCACCCTTACCGGTTATCTCGGCAGCACCTTCACCATCACCGGCGCCGATGACGGCACGGTCACCTCCGGTGCCAATGTCTTCACCTTCACCGATGTGCCCACCCTGGTCGGCAGCGGCCTCGCTGATACCTTCATTGTCCAGGCCTCTGGCAGTCTCTCCGGCGGCTTGAATGGGGATGCCGGCAGCGATACCTTGACCTTTGCCCCGTCGAATGTCGCCCGCAGCCTGGTCCTGGCAGGGGCGGATGCCAGCGGCTTCAACGGCAACGAGACCGCCATCAACCTCTTCCAGGGCATCAGCATGCTCGTCGGCGGAACGGGTGCTGACCTGCTGACCGGTGTCAGTAGTCCCGCCACCTTTGAACTGGACGGCGCTGATCGTTACCTGCTGGGAGCCTACGCCCTCGCCTTCAGTAGTCTCGAAACTCTCGCCGGCGGTTCCGCTGCTGACCTCTTCCAGGTCACGGGCCCCCGCACCTACAATCTCATCGGCAATGGTGACAACGATACCTTTGCTTTTACCTCCGGTGCGCTGCTCACTGGAAGTCTGGCAGGTGGCGCCGGTAGCGACACCCTGCAGTGCGGCGGCGCCTGCTCTGTCACCTTGACCGCAGCCAACCTGGTGGATGGTGGTTTCGACGGTACTACCCCGCTCGCCACGCTCGGTTTCACCAGCCTGGACGTGCTCCAGGGCAGCACTGCCGTTGACACCCTCACCGGCACTGCCGCTGGCGGCACCTTCCTGCTCGCATCCTACCAGTACCAGTTTGGCGGCAGCACCATCATCTACAACGCTATTGAGAACCTGTTTGGTGGCCCTGGAGCGGATCTTTTCGACCTGGATGGTTCTGCTAACGTGAACCTTAATGGTGGAGCAGGCGACGATGTCTTCCTCTTCTCGAACACCACTGCCCTGAACGGCACACTCAACGGCGGTGATGGTCTCCACGACCTGCTCGATTACCACCTCGTCACCATTGATGTCTCGGTCTCCTTCGCCTCCGGCTATGCCACCGGCGTCAGGGGCGGCGCACCGGGCAGCATCAGCAATGTCGAGGACTTCATCGGCGGAAGCGGCCTCAACCGCATCTACGGCGACAACAATGCCAACCTCCTCAAGGGCGGCACCAGCGATGACATCCTCATCGGCATGGGTGGCAACGATACCTACCTGTTCTTCGATAACTGGGGCAACGATATCATCCAGGAGCTCCCCGGCGGTGGCAACGATACCCTCGACTTCTCCAATATCACCGTCCCTGGCAGCGGCACGCTGACCTTCACCTTCGATCCTGGCGCCATCAACATCCACGACGGATCCGGCTCCAACACGGTAGGCGCTGATTACAACGTCGATAACTTTATTGCCGGTCCGGGTGATGACACATTCATCTTTAACGGCACCACCTCCATCGCTGGCTCGATTAACGGTGGCGTCAGGAACAACACCCTTGATTTCTCCGCCTATGGCACATGGCGTGACTTCATCCTCACCGGTATGGGCAGCCTGTCCGGATTCAATGGTCAGGTCGCCAACCTCGGCGGCGGGTTCTACAACATCAGCACCCTGCTGGGCACCGCTGACCCGCATGGCGATTCCCTAACCGGCATGAACGCCCCGGCTTCCTGGCTACTGAACGGTGCCGTAAGCCAGTACATCAGCAGCAACACGCTCGAGTTCTCTGCTATCGAGGGCTTGGACGGCGGTAGCGCCAGCGATGACTTCGTCTTCGCCAATGGCGCCATCTTCACTGGTGGACTGGATGCTCATGCTGGCATTGACGCCCTCGACCTTCACCTCTACACCACCCCGGTCGATATAGACCTTGACCTCGGTCGCGCCATCCTGATGGGCGCCACCATCCCTATTACCGGCTTCGAGCGCCTCATCGGTGGGACGGCGGACGACCACATCTGCGGTGGCTCGGGTGACGAGTGGATCACCGGCGGTCCCGGGGACGACGTCCTGTGCGGCCATGCCGGCAATGACACCTTCTGGTTCGAGGATAACTGGGGCTCGGATACTGTCTCCGAAAACGAGAACGAGGGCATTGACACCATGGACTTCGGCGGTGTGACCGTCAACCTGCGCATCACCCTTGGCAGCATCTACAACGAAGACATCGCCAATCCTCTCGTCAACAATGTCCTGCATGCCGACACCTGGATCGAGATCATGCGCAGCGGCTCGGGTGACGACCTGTTCACCATCCCGGGCATTCACGCTGTCTCGCTCTACGGCGGCGCCGGGAACGACACCTTCGACTTCGCTGACAGCGCCTTCCTGACCGGCATCCTCGATGGCGAAGCGGGTTTCGATACCCTCGATTACTTCGACATCCTCAGCCCGTACAATGTCACCCTTACCGGCGTTGTTGCCAATGGCTTCTCTGGTACACAGCCCGGCAGCCTGTCATCCGGTTTCAGCGGTATTGATAATCTCATCGGCAGTCAGGCCTCCGGTGATTCCCTGACTGGCATGAATGCCACCGCCCTGTGGACCCTGGATGGGACGGACACCTACCTTTCTGGCGGCGTCCAGCTTTCACTCAGTGGTTTCTCCAATCTTATCGGCGGTTTGGGCGCTGACACCTTCGACATCATCGGCGCCCGTACCTACAGCCTGTTGAACGGCTCCGACGGGAACGATACTTTCACCTTCGACCACTTGGCCAGCCTCTCAGGGATCATCGAGGGCGGCAGCGGTGCCAACACGCTCGACTTCAACCGCTACCACTTCGCCCGCGATATCACCCTGACAGGCACCAGCAGCCTGGTTGGTTTCAACGGCACCCAGGTCGCCATTGGTGGCGGCTTCTATAACATCGTCAATCTGGTCGGTTCGCAGGCTCTGGATGACTCGCTCAACGGTCTCAGCGCCCCGTCCATCTGGAATATCACCGCTCCTGATCAGGGGACCTACACCAGCCTGGACCGCACCCTGTCCTTCTCTGGCATTGAATCGCTCAATGGTGAAACGTACGAAGACCAGTATATCTTCTCGCCGTCTGGCAGCCTCACCGGCAGCATCAACGGGCGCGGCGGCATGGACATCCTCGACCTCTCGGCGCTTTCCAACGATTTCTACATCGAATTGACCGGCGGCCTGGTGATGGACCTATGGACTTGGATACCCCTGGTTTCCGGCGGCCTGACCAGCGTCGAGCACATGCGCACCGGCAGAGGCATGGATTACCTTTTGGGCGATTCCCGCGATAACATCCTCGAGCCTGACGGTGGCGTCAACTATGTCTGCGGCGGCGATGGTTACGACATCGTCATCGTCCAGTACGGCAGCATCGTAATTGATCTGTGCGGTGACATTGAGGAGTGGATCTACCTACCGCCGCCCAGTCCCGGGTCTCAACCTCAGTCTGTTGTGCCTGTTTCCGGTCTGCCGATACGCGTCATTCCGGTGGTGCACCTCGAGTTGGTTGGCATCACCTGCGACCTGTGCTCCGGCATCATCCTGCGCCTGCCCGAAGGCAACCAGGTCGAATTCGGTTGCGGTCTGGGCAACGAGGCCCTGCTCGAGGACCTGCGCTATCACACCCTGCCAGCCCCCCTGCCCGACGGCATGGCGCTCGTCTTCGGCATGCGCCCACGCCTGTTTGATCGTGGCGAACAATTGCAGGAAATTAACGGAATCATCACCGTCTCCTTCATCGTCCCGCAGTGGCTTGAGCGCTACGACCTGGTCATCCTCTTTTGGGACGAGCAGGTTGGCGCCTGGGTCGAGGTTTCCTCCAACCGTGTACCCGCCTTCCTGTTGGGTGAGCGCCGCGACCGTCAGCAGGCCCGCGTCGACCAGCTCGGCGTGTATGTTCTTGCCCTGCCTGGCGTACACACCTCCCTTGTCTGCAGCGGCACGCAGGACCTCCTTCTGCACAGCGGTGACCGCCTGACTGTCCCATGTGGTGCCGCCGACGAAGCCCGGCTTACCCCGCGCCTGGTCTGGTCGCTGCCTACCCTGCCTGCAGCCCGCACCTTTCTCTCCGCCTTCACCGTCACCCTGCTTGCGGGCGATGGACCGGTCGACACCCTGCCGTCTGGCAGCCTGACCCTTGCCTTCGATGCCTCCCGCCTGTCTGCGGGCACCATTTTTGAGGTCCTGTATTGGGAGGAAACCACCTCAACCTGGCAGCAGGTTACTGGTGCAGCGCTGCAGGATGGGCGCGTGCAGGTCGTATTCGACCGTCCGGGCACCTATGCCCTGGTCGAAGATCCATCCTGGATCTCCCTCGAATGCACCGGCGAACATTCTTTCCCACTTCCCGGCGGTTCACTCTCCCTCTCCTGCCTGCCTGGCACAACCGCCTCTCTGCGGGTATTGGATGAACAAAGCCTGCCTTATGCCCCGCCCTTCGATGCTGCCCTCGGGCTGGCATTCTCCCTTGACCTCACCGTGGATGCCTCATCTGCGGCCTCTTTCCCCGCAGGGATGCAGGCATTCCTGCTGCTGCCTCAGTTCGCTGGCGATTCCTTATACCGCTACGATGCCAGTCTCTATGGCGTCGGTGGCTGGCTGGAACTGGGTGTCCTGCCTGCCGAAGGAATGCCCCTCGACCAACCTGGCACCTACCTGCTCATTCCCTGATATGTTATTGAAGAACTCAAAGTGAAATATTCACCCAAAAAGTTCATCCCCCATCGGACGAAGCCTATTACGAAAAAGCCCTCTGTGCATGGAGAGGGCTTTTTCGACCGGCTGGGAACTTGTGATGCCTTTTTCGGTACGAAGACCGAAACAGAAATACCACATTTCTGCGGTATTTAGGTGACCGACCGGGAACTCGAATCCCGAACCAACTGATTAAGAGTCAGCTGCTCTACCGATTGAGCTAGTCGGCCAACGTTTGCTTGCTAAGCATCGCGGGCGGTATTATACCGCAAAGGGATAAAGTGTCAATTGCTCCCGCCAAAATCTCCACGCTTTTTACAAAGTCGCGTGACGTTGCGAGGAGGGCGTTCGGGCGCACTTCGCCCGCCCGACGAAGCAGTCTCCTTGCAGGCTCGGAGATTGCTTCGCCGCCTCGCTACGCTCGAGACGTCGGCTCGCAACGACACAGTGATAGATTTGTCAGTCTACTTTGTGAAAATCCTGCCAAAATCTTGGCATAACCTTCAGGCTGACCTGTAAGCCGCACACCGTCCCCTTATGGGGGTTCTGTCTGGCTCGGAAATAAAACACCTTCAGGCTGGCCTGTAAGCCGCATACCATCCCCTTATGGGGGTTCTGTCTGGCTCGAAAATAAAAACACCTTCAGGCTGGCCTGTAAGCCGCATTCTGTCCAGCAGGCTTTTGGATGCAGGTTTACATCCCGAAGGATTTCATCCCTGCGCCTGCCTGGGCGATCATCTCTCTGGGGGAGGCGTCTCCGCCTCGCTCGAGCGGCCCACCCGGGACTGGCGCTCTCACCAAAGGAGAGCGCACATAAGGTGACGAGCAGCCTCCTCCCGTCCTCAGACGGTTTCGTCCCTGCTTGGCCTTGCTCCCGACGGGGGTTACCTGGCCGCCCGCATTACTGCGGACGCCGGTGGTCTCTTACTCCACCTTTTCACCATTGCCGCTTGTGCGGCTGTTTGTTTCTGTGGCCCTACGCTCCGGCAGGTTAACGCCTCACGGCGGTTTCCCCGCCCCGGGTGCTACCCGACGTCGTGCTCTATGGAGTGCGGACTTTCCTCGATCCCGCGCACCGCGCGAGACCGCGACCGCCCGGCCAGCCTGAAGGCAACTGTATCATACCGTCTTAGGGGCCGCGAGTCAATTGTTGGGCTCGAGACCGGACCTGCCTCCGGCCAGCCAATCGAGGAGGATTATCACCCTCAAAATGTGACCAAATCCCCGCCGGGAAAGGTCTAGATTGTGCTTAATGTCAGTAGGATCTAATTTTATCCATTGGAGGTCGATATGTCGAAAACGATCGAGAATTTGAAAACCGCGTTTGCAGGCGAGTCCCAAGCCAACCGCAAATACTTGGCTTTTGCCAAAAAAGCGGACCAGGACGGCTTTCCCCAGATCGCCAAACTCTTCCGCGCCGCGGCTCATGCCGAGACGGTCCATGCCCACAACCATTTCCGGGCTATGGACGGCGTCTTGTCCACGGCGGAGAATTTGCAGACTGCCATTGCCGGGGAAAATTACGAGGTTGTATCCATGTATCCGCCCATGCTGGTCGAAGCGGAAGCCGAGGGCGAGAAACGTGCCGCTCGCTCTTTCGGTTGGGCGCTGGAGGTGGAGAAAGTCCACGAGGCGCTCTATCGGGAGGCTGTGGAGGTCTTCAGTAAAGGCCAGGACTTGCCCGCGGGTGATTATTATATCTGTCCGGTGTGCGGCTACACCCACAAAGGGATGATGACTGATAAATGCCCGGTCTGCGGCGCGCTGCCGGAGAAATTCGAGAAGATCGCCTGAGTTTTCACCGTAAAGGTCACCCTGGAATACGAGGGGAAGCATTGATACTCCGAATTTTCGTGCGGCATACTACTGGACAGAATCCCTCCCCTCATGTAAAATAAGCCGCCGTGCACCCGCACGGAAATTATTTGGAGGCAGTAAGTTGGCAAATATAAAGTCACAAATCAAACGCAACCGGCAGAATGACAAGCGCCGCCTGGCAAACCGCGTCTTTCGCGGCGAAGCCCGCACCGCTGTCAAGGACGCCCGTCTCGCCATCGAGGCTGGCGCTCCCAATTCGAAAGAGGAACTCCTGAAGGCCATCAGCACCCTGGACAAGGCTGCTGAGAAGGGCGTGCTCCACAAGAACAACGCCGCCCGGCGCAAGAGCCGTCTGATGAAGACCTTCGCCCGCATGGAACCGGTCAAGCCTGTCGCAGCCGAACCTGCCATGATGGAACCTGCTGCCGAGGTCGTGGAAGCGAAGAAGGCCGCCCCGCACAAGCGGACGGCTGCCAAGTCGGAGCCAAAAGCCGAAGCGAAAGCGGAAAAGGTGAGCGAGGCCAAAGCAGCGCCGAAGAAAGCGGCTGTATCGCCCTCGAAGGGCAAAAAGCCTGCCGAAAAAAAGGCGGCGATAAAGAAACCAGCCGCCAAGAAGACTGCTACGAAAAAGCCGAGCGGGAAGAAATAATCACGTTCGCGGCTTGCAAAAACCATGAGCGGGAGCGCCCAGAACGATGGGCCTCCCGCTTTGTGATTATCGGATGATATCCCCCTACGGGGATGTTATAATTTCGCTGGAGATTGCTTCAGGTCTCGATACGGGTTTCGATTCGGTTCCCTGCTAAACCCTACTCGACCTTCGCAATGACACAGGCAGTTATGTTCCTGACCGAACAGCAGACCGTCGAAGCCAAAATTAAAACCTTCTGCGAGGCGAACGGCATCCCGCTCGCCGCGCTGGAGTGGAAACCGATTCCCTTCAGCGGCGAGTGGGGCATCAGCACTTCGTTTTTCGCCACCGCGGCGTCCGAGGCGCGCCTCGGGAAAAAAGTCAACGTGGCTCAGCGCGCCCAGGAAATCGCCGAGCAGGTAACCGATCCGGTACGTGACGTGCCGGGCATCCGCCGCGTCGAAGCAGTGAAGGGCTACCTCAACCTGTACTTCTCGACTGCCGAGTACGCCCGTCGCGTGGTGGATACCGTCTTAGGACAGAAAACCGGTTTCGGGTCCGGACCTCGGACCGGGTCGCGGGTCATGCTGGAATTTTCCCACCCGAACACGCACAAGGCTTTCCACGTCGGCCACCTGCGCGGGACGATTCTGGGCGAGTCGCTCTGCCGCATTCTGGAATTCGCCGGGCTGGACGTGGTGCGCGCCAACTATCCTGGTGACATGGGCCTGCACGTTATCCGCTGGCTGTGGGGCTACCTGAAGTACCACAAGGACGAGCAACCTCCGGCGGATATTACGAAATGGATGGGCGAAATCTATGCCGATGCAACGCGCCGGCTGGAGGAGAATCCTGACCTGGAGGCCGAGGTGCGCGCCGTTTACACCCGCTGGGACCGGCGCGATCCGGAGGTGGTGGCGCTCTGGGAGCGGACGCGTGAGTGGTCGCTCGAAGGCTTCCGCCAGATGTACGCCGCGCTCGACATTCACTTCGATGTCTATTACTTCAACAGCCAGGAGGAGAAGCCGGGCAAGGAGATCGTCGAGGAACTCGTCCGGCGCGGCATCGCCACCGACGAGCGTCCGCAGGGCGGGGCGGTGGTGGTCAAGATTGACGAGGCGCTCGGCTTGACGAAGGAACAGTTCCGCACCTCGGTTGTCCTGCGTTCGGACGGGACGGCGCTGTACGCCACCGAAGACCTGGCGCTGGTGAAGCACAAGTTCGGGGATTATCCCGATCTCGAAAAATCGCTCTACCTCGTGGATGTGCGCCAGAGCCTGCACTTCACGCAGGTGTTCAAAATCCTGGAAATCGCCGGTTATGAGCAGGCAAAAAAAAGCGGACATATCTCCTACGAACTGGTGACGCTGCCCGGCAACGTGGTCATGTCCTCCCGCGAAGGGACGGTGGTGCTGCTCGAAGACCTGCTGCGCGAAGCCACCTCGCGGGCGAAGGAAGAAGCCCGCAAGAAGAACCCGGCCCTGACCGAGGAACAACTCGAAGTGGTGGCGAAAGCCGTCGGGCTGGGCGCGCTCAAATACCCGATCCTGGCGCGCGAGAACACGCGGCTGGTCACGTTCGACTGGCAGACCGCGCTGGATTTCAACGGACAAGCCGCGCCGTATATCCAGTACGCTCACGTGCGCTGCAATTCCATTTTAAAAAAGTCAAACGTCGAAGGTCAAACGTCCGACGTCCGACGTTCGACGTTCGACTACGAACTTCACCCCGCTGAAATCGAACTCATAGACCAGATTTCCCGCTTCCCGTCCGAAGTGCAGCGCGCCGCAGCCGAGTATAAGCCGCTCATCATCGCCAGCATCGCCTACGACATTGCCAGAGCGTTCGCCGGGTTCTACGACGCCTGCCCGGTTTTGCAGGCCGGGCCCGAGGTCCGCGACGCCCGCTTGCGCTTGGTCGCAGCGACGAAGATCGTTCTTGCCAATGCCCTGCGCTTGCTGTCCATCGAAGCGCCGGAGTTCATGTAAGTTTCAGGAGCAGTTCGATGGTCGAGCAGGGTTGAGTAGCCGTAGGCGTATCGAAACCCGTATCGAGACCATTATGTGATGCCGCAATATGTGGTCTCGATACGTCCTTCGCTATCGCTCAGGACTACTCGACCACCATAAGAATTAATTTCAAGGAGACCCACACATGCCAATCCGTACCCTCATCATGGGCGCCGCCGGGCGCGACTTCCACAATTTCAACGTCGCCTTCCGGGACAACCCCGACTACGAAGTGGTGGCTTTCACTGCCACCCAGATCCCTGACATCGAAGGCCGCACGTATCCGGCGCAACTGGCCGGGAAGAACTACCCGCAGGGCATCCCGATCCACGCTGAGGCCGACCTGCTGAAACTCATCCAGGATTTAAAGGTGGATCAGGTCGTCTTCGCCTACTCTGACGTGCCGCATGAATACGTCATGCACAAGGCCTCCATGGTGTTGGCGGCGGGCGCGGACTTCCGCCTGATGGGCGAGAAGAGCACCCAGGTCAAATCCACAAAGCCGGTCGTCTCGGTCTGCGCGGTGCGCACCGGTTCGGGCAAGAGTCAGACGACCCGGCGCGTCTCGCTCATCCTGCGCGGCATGGGCTTCGAGGTGGCCGCCATCCGCCACCCAATGCCTTACGGTAATCTCGTCACACAGGAAGTACAACGTTTCGCCGATTACGATGACCTGGACGAATACGAGTGCACCATCGAGGAGCGCGAGGAGTACGAACCGCACCTCGACAACGGCGTCATCGTCTATGCCGGCGTGGACTACGAGAAGATCCTGCGCCAGGCCGAGAAGGAAGTGGACATCGTCCTGTGGGACGGCGGCAACAACGATTTTTCGTTCTACGTCTCGGACCTGAAGATCGTGGTGGCCGACCCGCACCGTCCCGGCCACGAAAGCACTTATCATCCCGGCGAGACCAACGCCCGCGACGCGGACGTCATCGTCATCAACAAGGTGGACACCGCCGACCCCCAGGCGGTCATCAAGGTGCGCGAGAACCTGCGCCTGCTGAACCCGGCCGCGACTGTCATCGAAGCCGCCTCGCCGCTCTTCGTGGAGGATCCGGCGGCCATTCAGGGCAAGCGCGTCCTGGTCATCGAAGACGGCCCGACGCTGACCCACGGCGAGATGGCCTACGGCGCGGGTTACGTGGCCGCCAAGCGCTTCGGCGCGAAAGAGATCGTGGACCCGCGCCCGTTCGCGGTCAACTCGATCAAGG
>JBFMCM010000058.1:0-8166 GCA_040754355.1 Chloroflexota bacterium
GTCCAAGTGCTCGGCAAGATTTGAACTCGTGTAGTTGCCAATTGTGCAAATCAGATATTCAACATATTGTTGTTTGGAGATCATGCCTACATGGTATCATGTGAGCACTTCAAGCGAAAGTCCTGATATCTATTTCACCCTCACAAACTTCCGCTTTCCTACTTGCAGCACTCCAGGATGCGGGAAGGGGGCATCGAACTTATCGAGGGCTTCCCCATCCAGCCGGACGCCTTTCTGGTCAATCATCCGGCGGCCTTCGGATTTGCTCGCCACCAATTTCACTGCTGTGAGCACATCCAGCACGGTCTGGCCAGGTTGGAGGGCGAACTCGGGCATCTTATCCGGCACGTCCTTCTGCTGGAAGACTTTCTTGAAGGCTTCCTCGGCGCGGGCCGCGGTTTCGTCGTCATGGAAGATGGACACGATTTCACGGGCAATCGCCATCTTGGCATCCCGCGGGTGCAAGGTCCCGGCCTTGAGGGCGGCCTCGGTCTCGGCGACCCGGTCCGGGGTCCAGCGCGTGACGAGGCGCATGTAGAGGCCCATGGCCGTATCCGGCACGGACATCACCTTGCCGTACATGTCCTCCGGCTCAGCCATGATAGGAATGTGGTTGCCGAGCGACTTGGACATGCGGACCACGCCGTCGGTGCCGGGCAGGATGCCCATCAGGATGCCGATCTGCGGGCGCTGGCCGTAGAGTTCCTGTAATTTACGCCCGGCGGTGATGATGTTGAACAACTGGTCGCTGCCGCCCACCTGCACGTCGGTGTTCATCATGACCGCGTCGTAGCCCTGCATGAGGGCGTAGAAGGTTTCGTGCAGGTAGATGGGGTCGCCTTTTTCCCAGCGAAGCCTGAAGTTTTCGCGCGTGACGAACTGCTGGAGGGTGAAGGCCGAGCCGAGTTTGACGAGGTCGGCCAGTTTCAGGTCGAGCAGCCAGTCGTGGTTGAAGCGGACGATGGTCTTCTCACGGTCGAGCACATGGTAGGCCTGCTCGGCGTAGGTGCGGGCGTTGTGCTCGGTCTGCTCCTTCGACAGCACGGCACGGCGCTTGTCCTGGTCAGAGGGATCGCCGACGATGCTGGTGCCGGTGCCGATGAGGAAGGTGACCTCGTGGCCCAGGTCCTGGAACTGGCGCAGTTTGCGCATGGTGATGGTGTGACCCAGGTGCAGGTCGGAGGTGCGCGGGTCGTAGCCGCAGTAGACGCGCAGCGGGCGGCCCTCCTCCTGGACCTCGAGCAGGCGGAGGCGCAGTTCGCGGCGCATGGTCTCTGCGAGTTCCTTGTCGCCGTATTCGGTGCCCTGCATGAGGAGGGCGACTTGTTCGTCAATGGTGGGCTTAGACATGGAAAACTCCGGATTGGGGAAAAAGATGGTTAATGGCAAATGGTTAATGGCGGCAAATGAAAACGCGCCCGCTGCGGCAGGCGCGTGGAGGCAAACCGCAGCGAGGGTTATGAGAGAGGATAATAGAAGTACAGGATGGTATCCATTGGGGGCTATTATACAGCAGAATTCGACCGATGAGAGAAATAGATTGCTTCGAGAAGCACAACGACAGTGCACAGTTGAAATTCAGTTATATCTGAGTGCTGGGGAGATACGGCATCTGCGGCCCGGGGATATCGAGCAATTCTGACAAGGCTGCACGCATGGCAATCCGGTCATCCCAAGAGTATTCGATTTCACCAAAACACATAGACTGTTCGTGACCTTTCCCGCACGTCATGACAATGTCTCCCGGCTGCGCCATACGGACCCCGAGCCTGATCGCCTCGCCCCGGTCCGGGATGCGGAAGAAGGTCTCGCCCTCCTCCCCGCCGCGTGACCGGGCGCCGGCTGCCATTTCCTCGAGAATCCCCTCCAGCGATTCAGTGCGCGGGTCCTCGGCGGTTAAGATGGATACATCCGCCAAGTCTGCGGAGGTCTCCGCCATCATGCGGCGCTTATCCTTATCGCGCAGACCTGCCGAGCCGAAAATGGCAATCACGCGCCCTGTTTTCACCTCAGGTTTTTTCGTCTTTTGCTTTTTATTTTTCTCTGTGGCGGAGAGCATTCCGCGCACCGTCTCGAGCGCCACGCGCAGGGCGTTGGGAGTGTGGGCGAAGTCCACGATTGCGGTGAAGGGCTGGCCGAGGTCAATACGCTCCATGCGGCCCGGGACGCCGGTCAGCGCGGCGATGCCGCGGGCGGCAGTTTCCGGGTCCACGCCCAGGCCGCGGACGGCGGCCGTCAGGGCAGCCAGGCAGTTCGAGACGTTGAACTCGCCCACCAGCGGGCTGGTCACCGGCTGGCGGAAACCACGGGCGACGGCGTCGAAATGGATGCCGCGCGGGGAATAGGTGACATTTTCAGCATGGATGTCCGCTTCAGGATTCAACCCATAGGAAACTGCATGCACCGACCATGGACCATTGACGATGGACGACATATAGTCATAAGATGAGTCATCGCGATTAAGCACGGCCAGCCTTGGATTACCGTGTAGTTTGGAAGAAGTCTTGTCCAATAGTTGAAAGAGACGGGCTTTGGCTGCCCGGTAATTTTCATACGAACCATGCATGTCGAGGTGTTCGTGGGTGATGTTGGTGACCACGGCGATGTCATACTGCGAGGCGTCCACGCGGTGCTGGGCCAGGCCGTGCGAGGTGGTCTCAAGGATGACGTGTGTCAGCCCGGCGGCGACCATCTTCGCGAGGTAGAACTGCACATCCGGGGCATCGGGCGTGGTGACGTGGAAACCGGTGTCGAGCACTTCATCGCCGATGACGGCGTTGACGGTCGAGATCAGACCCGCCTTGATTTTGGCAGCCAGCATGATCTGGTGGAGCAGGTTGCAGGTGGTCGTCTTGCCGTCCGTGCCGGTGACGCCGATGACGGTCAGGCTGCGCCCCGGCCAGCCGTGGAATGCCGCCGCCAGCCAGGTGACCGCTTCGACCGAGTTTTCAACCCGAATGTAGGGAACCGGCAGCCCAGCCATATCCCGCTCGCCGACGACCGCCGCCGCGCCGCGTTGGAGGGCTTCAGGGACGAAGGTATGTCCGTCAGTGGAGCCACCTGTTCGGGCGATGAACAGGTTCCCCGCTTCCACCTTGCGGCTGTCAATGGCAATGCCAGTGATGGGGATATCAGGGATTTCCGCTGGGAAAAAGGCAAGCGGGAATTCAGCGAAAAGGAGCGGGAGGGGTTTCATGGGATGAGATTTTCATAACAACGGACTCAAAGAGCACAAAGATTCACTAGGAAAGAGGAAATGCCTTGCGGATGTCAGCAACATGGTCCGGGTAATGCTCGAAGGTGTTGCTGGCAAATACCTCCCAGGGAATCCAATCCGGAGGCATCTCGCGAAAATGCCTGGCCTCCAACAGATCCTCGTCCGTTATGCCCGCAAGAAATTCCAGCAATTCCCGATGGACACTTTCTGCCTCAGACAAGACCTCAGCCAGTGGGAGGTCTTTATTTGATTCATAGATGACTGCATTGCGCTGGTCGAGGGGCAAATTCCACAAATCGGAGCCAACCAGGGCGCGTTCCTTCAGCACGCCAACCATCTCGCGCTCATGCCAGGTGACATGGGCGATCACGTCCTTGACCGACCACTCGCCACAGGTGCGCGGCTGAAGCATTTGTGCTGCGCTCAAGGAAGCGAGGATTGATAGATACTCCTGATAGGTTTCATTGACCTTAGAGAGAAATTCAGATTTGTTCATGTCAATTACTATCCTTCGAGATTAAATACAAAGAGGGTTTGACGAATCATATCGCCATTACCCTCTTTATGCAAATTTTCGAATGGCTTATTTCAACGATTGGCGCAGTCCCTCGAGTTGGGCAGCCACCGAGCCATCCAGCACCTTGTCGCCGACCTTGATGACCAGCCCACCAAGGATGGACGGGTCGACGCGGAAGGTCACGCTGGCCTGCTTGCCGATTTTGGCCAGTACGTCCTTCTTGACGGCCTCCTGTTCACTGGCATCGAGCGGCAGGGCGGAGGTCACCTCCGCAGCGCCGCCCGTCACAGAGACGCCATCCAGCACCACGACCTTACCGGATTTGACACCCGAGAAGAATTCGTTGATTAGGGCATGCTGACGCTTCTCGTCCAGCGTCTCACCGACCAGTTTCTGGGCGGCGGCGATCGCCAGGGCAGCCACTTGTCCACGCAAATCTCCAAGGATGCGGTTGCGTTCTTCCTCGACCTCGGCCAAAGTGGCCTCGCGCTCTTTTACGATTTGGTTTTCGGCTTCCGCCTTGGCATCCACCATCGCCTTGTCGGCGCGTTCGGTAGCCTCCGCCACGATATGAGCGGCTTTCGCCTGGGCTTCGGCAATGACTTTGGCGGCTTCTTTTTCCGCGTTTTCACGCGCCTCAGCAGCGATGCGGGCATCTTCAACGCCCTGGGCAATGGTGGCGCGGCGTTTCTCGAGCAAGGTACGCAGCGGCTTGATAATCCAGGCGCGCACGACCACGAGGATGATGAAGAAGCAGATAATCTGTACTAGCAAATAGCCTAAATTGAGACCCAGTTGTTCCAAGGGATACCTCCTAACTCCTGATCACCAATCTGCGTTTCTAGCCGACCACGAAGAGGATGAGAAGCGCGACCACCAGACAGTAAATAGCCACGGCTTCGGCAAAAGCGATGCCGAGAATCATGTTAGTCTGGATGGTACCGGTGGCATCCGGGTTGCGGCCCATGGCCTGGACCGCGCCGCTGGTCACGATGCCGATACCGGCTCCCGCGCCGATGGCCCCGATCATCGCCAGGCCGGCGCCGATCAATTTTGCTGCAATAATTATGTCACCAGTCATGAGAGTTACCTCCGTATTGGATTCGGGCGGAAGTTCCGCCGCTAGGATTTATTTACCCGGGCTTGCCTCGCCCGAATTATGCATGTGCTTCTTCGTGCCCGCCGCCGTGACCCTGCGTGGCTTGCGCCATGAAGGTCATCGTCAGCAGGCCGAAAACGAGCGCCTGGATCGCGCCGACAAAGAATTCAAGCATGTAGAACATGGACGGCATGATGACGATCGAGCCGAGCAATGAACCCATGACGAACAACAAGACCGAACCGGCGAAAATATTTCCGAAAAGACGGAAGGCAAACGAAAGGATTTTCGAGAATTCGGAAACCAGTTCGAGCAGGCCGACGCCCCAGTCAATCACGCCGAAGATCGGTTTTTTAAAGAAAGTCTTGACATTCCAAAATTTGGTGAAATAACCGATGCCCTGGGCGCGCAGACCGATGACCTGCACCGCGATGACGGCGATGATCGCCAGCGCCACGGTGAAGTTCAGGTCGGTGGAAACGACGCGCACGAATGGCACCAGATGATACCCGCCTTCGGCAACTTCGGGTTTCACCAGCGTTGCAAACCAGGAGCCTAACTGCTGGACACCATAACCACCGTGTTCGCTTTGCTCAATGACCCCGATGCTGTCCACGCCGGGAAGCAGTTCCATCCAGTTGGCCATCAAGACAAGGATAGTGATGGTGGCGAACCACGGAAAGATCGTCCAGGCCCATTTGCCGGCCGTGGACTCGGTCATTTTATAGAGACCTTCCAACAGCGCTTCCAGCGCTCCAGGTATACCCTTCAATGCCAGATCACCTTTTTGGATGGCTTTCTTGACCGCACGATTGAAAGTGATAGCCAGTAAGAAGACCAGCAACATGGCAACTGACAAAGCGACCATGGTATTGGTGATATAGAAATCGCCAATGCCCAGGAAGGATGTGCTGAACAGTGGGTGTTCACTCCAGTGCTCAGCCGGGAGTTGCACGAACGGCCGGATTGGAGGGAAATACTTCGCGCTGACAAAGCCCAGGATGATAAGGGCCAGGACGATCCAGCGGTTCGTACCCCAGCGCCACCATTTTTTCTTGGGGGTCTTCTCAGTCTTCTTTTCCACGATGAGGCTCCTCGAGGTTGTCTTTTTTGGTCGCGGGCTGGATGCGGCTGGTTGCCGACCGTACCACGCGGAAGGTCAGGTAAATGGTCAACGGAATGCTTCCGATGATAAAAAGGATGGTGAAGAGCGGCTTGCTGTCCAGGAATTTATCCAGCAATATCCCTGCAAATAGCGCCAGGAAGATCACGACCAGGGTCAGACCCGCCACCCAGACCACCGTCAAGGTGACTGCGGTGCGGAACTCGTCCTGTCCCTTCTTCTCCGGTCCGTTCATGGCGGCGGAATTATATCAGAGGCCATTAGTACCGTCTAGAACAAGGCCAAGACGGCGCTGTAGGCGGAGCCGAACCAGGGTCCGAAAACGACGCCCAGCAGGAGGATGCCCGCCACCAGGACAATCAGCGCAATCGCAGCCGGGCGGGACAGCGGGACGGGGTGCTGACCTTCGTCCTGGTCCTCCATCCGGAAGAGGTACACCGATTTGAGCACGTTCAGGTAATAGTACAGGCCCACGATGGAATTGAGCACGCCGACGATTGCCAGCCAGACCCAGCCGGTTTCCACCGCGGCAACGAAGACGAATACCTGGGCGACGAAACCGGCGAAGGGCGGCATACCCGAAAGCGACAGGAACGCCACCAGGGCGGCCAGTCCCAGGCCCGCGCTGCGGCGGCTCAGACCGTTGAACGCCGAATACTCGTCCGAGCCGGCGGCGCGCCCGACGATGGCGACAATGCCGAAGGCCAGCAGGTTGGTGAGAACGTAGGCAATGAGATAGAAGACCACGCTCGCCATGCCCAACTCTGAATAGGCCACTACACCGATCATGGCATAGCCGGCGTGGGCGATGGATGAATACGCCAACATGCGTTTGACGCTCTTCTGGGACAGAGCAATCAGGTTGCCGACCGTCATCGTCAGCGTAGCCAGGACAGCCAGGATCAGGCTCCAGTCCGCGTTGAGGGCCGGGAAGACAGCCGTGAACAGGCGGATGAGCACAGCGAAACCGGCGGCCTTGGAAGCCGTGGAGAGAAAACCGGCCACAGGAGTCGGCGCGCCCTCGTACACGTCCGGCGCCCAGAAGTGGAAGGGGAAGAGAGAGACTTTGAAAGCCAGCCCCGTCAGCACCAGGAAGGTGACGCCGATGGCGACCAGGTTGAATTCGCCGAAATACAGGCTCAAGTCATACAGGTTGGTCTGGCCGGTAAAACCATAGATGAGGCTGAAACCGTAGAGCAGGACGGCGGAGGTCAGCGCGCCGAAGAGCAGATACTTGAAACCCGCCTCGGTGGATTTCTCGTCGTCTTTCAGGAAACCGGCCAGGATGTAGAGCGGGATGGAGGTGGTTTCGATGGCCAGGTAGAGCATGACGAGGTCCGCGGAGGAGGCCATCAGGCACATGCCCAGCGTGGCGGCCACCAGCAGCAGGTAGGCTTCAGCGCGGCGCTCGAGTTGGTCGGCGTACATGAAGAAGAAAGCCGTCACCGCCGCGGCGAAGAGGAAGAACATCTTGAACAGGAAACCCAGCCAGTCGAAGCGGATCATGCCGCCGAACACCAGCGCAGACGAGGCCGGGCGGGCGAAGAGCAGGCTCACGGTCAAGGTGGCGAGCAGACCGGCAGCGGTGAACCAGCCCAGGAACGGGCGGCGCGCCGTATCCTTTTTCAGGAACGGGTCGAGGGTCAAAATCAGGACGGCGAGCGCCAGCAGCAGGACTTCGGGGAGAATGGGCAGGAGCAGGGTCATTATGCACCTCCCAGCAGGGTGAGGATGTGCTGGACGCCGGTCTCCACCCAGGGGACCATCAACGACGGGAGCAGGCCGATGCCAATCATGAAAGCCATCAGGAGAACCAGTGCAATTTTATCCAGCCTGTTCATGGGAGTGATGTGACCTTCGAATTCTTGCGGCATTTTACCGAAGAAAACCCGGCCGACGACCAGCATCACATAGGAGGCAGTCACCACGATGGAAACAGCCGCGACGATGGCCATCCACCACAGGTTCGTGCCCCAGAAGCCGCGGAAGATGGGGAACTCGGCAATGAAGCCGGAGAAGCCAGGCATGCCCATCGAGACCAGGCTGCCGACGATCAAGCCGATGGCGGCCAGCGGCAGGGGTTTGACCATGCCGCCCAGTTTGGGGATGTCACGCGTGTGTGCCCGGTCGTAGACCATGCCGACGACGGCAAAGAAGAGCGCCGTCATCACGCCGTGCGAGAACATCTGCACGCCCGCGCCGAGCAAGCC
>JBFMCM010000059.1:0-3403 GCA_040754355.1 Chloroflexota bacterium
TGCTTATGGAAGCGCTATATGGAATTCTCGCCGCCTTCGGGCTTTCAGCCAGCGCCGGGCTGAATGCCTACATCCCCCTGCTGATCGTCGGCGTCATCGCCCATTACACCGACTGGATCCATCTCAACCCACCGTTCGACCTGCTGGCCAATCCCTGGGTTCTCATCGTCATTGGCATCCTGCTCATCATCGAAATGCTGGCCGATAAATTCCCGGCGGTCAACCACGTCAACGATGCCATCCAGACCGTCATCCGGCCCGCAGCCGGGGCAATCGTCTTCGCCGCCAGCGCCAACGTCATTACCGACCTGAACCCAATCATCGCCATCGTCTGCGGCCTGCTGGTGGCCGGGAGCGTCCACACGGTAAAGGCGGCTGCCATCCGCCCGGCAGTGACCGCCACCACCGGCGGGGCCGGCAATGTGCCGGTCAGCATCGCCGAGGACATAGTCGCAACAGTGCTGTCCATCCTTTCGATCGTCCTGCCCATCCTGGTGGCCATTTTTGTCATCCTGTTCATCGTCCTCATCGTCTGGTGGCTGCGGCACCGCGCCAACAAGAAAAAACAACAGGCAGGCTAGTACAGCAATTATTATCCAGGAGGAAATGCGATGGAAAAACGATATAAAGTTCTCAGGTTCATTGGCTCCTTGTATAAGGTTGTCGGTATCATATTAGGAATCGTGACAATAATTGGTGCTTTAGGCTCCTGCGTTATGAGCATTTTCAGCGGCTCGATGTTGGACATTCTCAGTACAAATTATGGATACTCCTCTGGAGCAGGAGGACTACTCAGCGGTTTACTTGGCGGAGTAATCTTCGGCGGCATGCTGCTACTATATGGGGGAATAACTTCTACGGCGATATATGCTTTTGGAGAACTTTTATACCTGCTAATCGACATGGAAGAAAACACACGAGCGACTACTATTCTACTCAATCGGCGAAGTTGATAATAATTTTGATTCAAGGTTGATACATAGGGATACATAGAATCACACTTATCCCATGGCAAGATTTATACTATAATACCTATTATTACTAAATCCATCCAAATTTCAAAGGAGAAATGCAATGTCTGAATACAATCCCACCCCCCTCCCGGCTCCCAAGACCAGCACTACGGCTATCATCAGTTTGATCTCTGGCATCGCCGGCTGGACAATCCTGCCGGGCCTAGGCTCGATTGTCGCCATCATCACCGGGCACATCGCCCAGGGCGAGATAAAAAAAGGCGGCGGCATGGTCACTGGCAAAGGCATGGCCGTGGCCGGCCTGATCTTGGGTTACCTCGCCATCGTCCTTGGCATCTGCATCATCTGTGTCGCCTTCATCCTGCCCCTCTTTGGAATTGCCTTGATCCCCTGGGATACGACCTACTACTATTAAATCACCAACATGGAAGAACCGGCTGTAATCCCTCCTGCCCCGTCCCAACCATCGAAACTACCCGCCTGGGTAATCATTTTGGTTGTAGCGCTCGTACTGTGCTGCTGCTTGCTCGGGGCAATCGGCCTGCTCCTCGCCTTTGGCGAAAAATTGTTGTACGAACTGGGCCTCTACACCCTCCTGCCAATCCTGGCGGCACTCCTCTAGAACGAATCTCCCGCAGAAAAAATCTGCGGGAGATTGCTTTACCGATTACCGCTATTCGCAGCGAAGTACGTTTTCAATTCCGCCATGGCAGATAGCGCCTGCTTGCGCGCGGCAGGCTCGAGGTCCAGCGCCGCAAACTCGTCTTCGTCCAGCACCGTTTGAGTCCCGTCAACAGCCACCCACAAGTCGAGCGCCAGATCAACATATGAGAGCACATCTTCTGCTTCCATCACCGCCGGTTTGCCGATGTTGCAATACCAGCCTTTCAGCACGCCATCATCCCGGTCGTAGATTTCGAAGATGTTGTACCAGCGGTCAGTGTAATAAGTTTCGACGAACGGGTCGCCGTGCTTGACCAAAATACCCATGAACTCGACATCCTGACCGTTGAAGGGCGCCTCCAGGTGCAGGGCCGTTCCCTCCCGCCCAGTCAGTGTGGCGTCATAACGCCAGAGTTCTTCGCCTTTCAGGTTGCGCTTGATGACGGTGATGGGGGTCACGGCAGGCATTGTACGGCCGATGGCCGCGCCTCCAGCCGGATTTCTGCTCCGACTTCCGGCGCTTCATCCAAGTAGAAAAACAAGCCATTTTCGAGCGTGACCTTGAAGCCGTTCTGCTGGAAGAGGACATCGGCGACGACCCCGAGCAGATTCCCGTCCGCTGCTTCCCGGACCTGGTACCGGTTGACCAACACATTGACTATTTCTCCTCCCGTATGCGCGTGAGCGCAATTCACGGTCACTCTTCCCATTTCGGTGAGGACCTCCCAGCCTGACCCGCTTCGTCTGACAATTTCGCCGGTCAATAGATTGCCTGCCCCCAGGAAGCGCGCCGCCCAGACCGAAACAGGATGAGCCACCACTTCCGCCGGCGGTCCCGACTGGATGATGCGGCCTTCGTGCAGCAGCAGGATGCGGTCGGCGAGGGCAAAGGCTTCCTCCTGATCGTGGGTGACGTAAATAGCCGGGACGCCGGTCTCGTGCAGGATGCGCCGCAATTCGTCGAGCAGGGTGTCTTTGAGGGCGCGGTCGAGGGCGCCGAGGGGCTCGTCGAACATCAGCAGGCGCGGACCGGGAGCCAGCGCGCGCGCCAGCGCCACCCGCTGCTGTTCTCCGCCCGAGAGGTCGGTGACGCGGCGCTTCTCGAAGCCGACGAGATTGACTTTTTCTATTAGGTTGGCTACGCGCAGTTTGATTTCGCCTGCCGGGAGATTCTGCATCTTCAAACCGAAGGCAACATTGGCAGCCACGTCCAGGTGCGGAAAGAGGGCATAATCCTGGAAAACCAGGCCGAAGTTGCGCCGATGCGCCGGAGTGGAAGCCAGGTCCTCCCCACCCCAAAGGATGAGCCCGCGCTCCGGCGGTTCCAGCCCGGCCACCAGGCGCAGGAGGGTGGACTTGCCGCTCCCGGATGGACCCAGCAGGCAAACAGTCTCGCCGGGAGAGACAGTGAAGGAGATGCCAGCCAGGAGCGGCTGATTCTCGTACGATTTGTGGATGTCAATCAGTTCTAGCATGATGCTCCGAGACAAAAAGCATACATCAGAATTCGCCCGCCCCGGGAAGACGCAATTTCTCGATTGCCAGGATGCCTATCCCGGTGACGAGCATTAGTATCGTTGCCATGGCCATCGCCTGGCCGTAGTTCAGGCCGCCGGGCAGGGAGAGGAAACGATAGATAGCCATCGGCAGGGTTGGAAATTCAGGGCGATAAACCAGGGAAGTGGCGCTGAATTCTCCTAATGAAACGGTGAAAGCGAAAACTGCCGCAGAAAGGACAGCGCGGCGGGCAATCAGCCAGTCCACAG
>JBFMCM010000060.1:0-9901 GCA_040754355.1 Chloroflexota bacterium
ATTCGCCGGTCGCGCCACGAAGGACGCCTCCACTGGGGGCGCGTGATCGCCTTCGAATTGGCCGCCTTCTTGACCCTGGCCCTGCTATCGATGTTCAGCGGCAACCAACTCACCGATGCCGAAGCAGGCATGTGGGGCGGACGCGTCGGCTGGGGGCTGGCCTCGTTGATGGCGCAGGCTCTCGGTCCGATCTGGGGCGGCGCGGTGATCTTCCTCTTGTGGGGATTTTCCACCCTGACCGCCTTCGGCTTGTGGAGGGGCCTGGAACGCTGGGTGCTGCAGCAGGCCGGCGAGCCGTTCGCCGCGGACCTGGAACCTGCGGTCGGCAAATCGGCTTCCGCCTCGTCTGTGGCCGAGTCTCCTGCCGTCTCTCCGCTGCCGGAGTCCCAGCCCGTCGTCGGGCCGGCTGATAAAAAGAAGGGGAAGTCGCTGCCGCCGGAGTTTCGCAAGAATTTCAAAGTTCCCGAAAGGCAGGATAAAACCCCGGCCGCGCCCCAGCCGCGCAGCGACCGCCTGCCGCCTTTCAACCTCCTGCTGGGCGATCAGTCGGTGCGCCCGGACGAACGCACCATCAACCAGATTGCCGGTCTCATCGAAAAGACATTATCGGAGTTTGGCATTCCGGCCAAGGTGGTTGGCTTCCGCATCGGCCCGACCGTGACGCAATTTGCCGTCCAACCGGGATTCATCCGCAAGGGCAATGAAGAAGACGCCCAGCAGTTGAAGGTGCGCGTGGCGCAGATTGCCGGCCTGCAAAAAGACCTGGCCCTGGCGCTTTCTGCCGAACGCCTTCGCATCGAAGCCCCGGTTCCGGGACGCGGTTATGTTGGGATCGAGGTGCCCAACTCCCGTTCGGCGCTGGTGCGCCTGCGCCCCCTGCTGGAGACCGAAGCCTTTTACAAGGTCGCTTCGCCGCTGGCGATTGCCCTCGGCCGCGATGTCTCCGGCAATCCGCTGGTGGCTGACCTGGCGCGCATGCCGCACCTGCTCATCGCCGGGACGACCGGCTCCGGCAAATCAGTCTGCATCACTGCCCTGGCGGCCTGCCTGGCCATGAACAATGCCCCCGAAGACTTGCGCCTCGTCATGATCGACTCCAAGATGGTGGAGTTGATCCGCTTCAACGGCCTGCCGCACTTGTACGGCAAAGTGGAGACCGACATCCAGCGCATTCTGGGCGTTCTGCGCTGGGTGGTGGTGGAGATGGAACACCGCTACAAATTGCTCGAGGCCGCCAAAGCCCGCGATGTGGACGCCTACAACCGCCGCCTCCAGCGCCGCAAGGATGTGCAGCCCCTGCCGCGCATCGTCGTCATGATTGACGAAATGGCCGACCTGATGATGTCGGCTCCCGACCAGACCGAGCACAACCTCGTCCGCCTGGCGCAGATGGCGCGCGCCACCGGCATCCACTTGGTGGTGGCGACCCAGCGACCCAGCACCGACGTGGTCACCGGCCTCATCAAGGCCAACTTCCCGGCGCGCCTGGCTTTTGCGGTGGCCTCCAACGTGGACAGCCGCGTCATCCTCGACCTGCCCGGTGCGGAAACCCTGCTCGGCCGCGGCGACATGCTCTTCCTGAACCCGGAAGTGGGCAACCCCATCCGTGCCCAGGGCGTCATCGTGACCGACCAGGAAATCGAGCGGCTGATTTCCCACTGGCAGAAGACCATCCCGCAGAGAGACGTCCCGCCGCCGTGGGAGACGATGGTCAGCGCGGTGGACGAAAGAACGGGCGACGATATCTTGATCGAGCGCGCCATTACCCTGCTCAAGAAGGAGCAGCGCGCCAGCGCGTCCATGCTCCAGCGGCGGTTGAACATCGGCTATCCGCGCGCCGCCCGCCTGCTCGACCAGTTGCAGGAGATGGGGGTGGTGGGACCGGCTGCCAGCGGCGGACGCGACCGCCGGGTCCTGCTCGAACCGGATGAAGACGAGAACGAGGCGGATGAGGGGTAAATCCGCCTGATCGAGAGTTGTTAAATCATCGCAAGGCAATGGAATTCCTCTTTATGGTATGATTGCCCCGTTTTATCCCAGCGTAGAAGGAAAGCGATTTGACCGACATCCCCGAAAATAAAAAGAAATCGTTTGCTGACAGAATGCGGGTCTGGTTTCGTTGGATCCTGAATCCGATTGCCGGCTTTTTGAGCCGGCTTGGAATTACACCCAATGCTCTAACCCTGTTTGGCCTGGCCGGTACGATTGGTGTGGCAGTGTTGATCTCCCTGGGATATATGACCTGGGCGGGCATCCTGCTGCTCGTCATGGGGCCGGTGGACGCCCTGGATGGCGCCCTGGCGCGCCTGCGCAATGAGGTCAGTGACTGGGGCGCATTCGTGGATTCGGTGACCGACCGCTATTCGGAGCTGTTCATATTTGGCGGTTTCCTCCTCTTTTACTTGCAGGAGGGCAACCCATCCGGAATCGTCCTCGCCTACCTGGCGGCGGCCGGGTCGGTGCTGGTATCGTACATCAAAGCCCGCGCCGACGCCTCTCAATTGGATGCCAATGTTGGCGTGCTGACCCGCGTCGAACGGTACATCGTACTCATCCCCTGTCTGGTTTTCAACCTGCCGCTGGTGGCCCTGTTTATCATTGCCATCTTCGCCAATTTTACAGCCTTGCAGCGCATCCTGAACGCGCGTGCGGATGCCCACCGCAAGAACAAATTCCCTCCCAGGAGATATCCATGAGCAACGGTTTTGATCTACCTCTTACATATCTAACTCTAGTTGGTTTCCCGGTCCTCCTCGTCATGCTGGCACTCATGCTCCGGCAGTGGGTCGAAGAACGCGGCGGCGGGCAAGCCTCGAAGCGCAAGGCGAAACGGGACGCTTTCCAGAATGTCTTCTGGATCCTCCCGGCCGTCGTCATCGGCATCCTGGCCTGGTTCCTCCTTCAACCCCTGGTGGCAGGCCGGGAAATCAGGATCTATTATTACGGCATCCTGATCACCCTGGGTGTCATCGCGGCAGCCTTCCTGGGGACAGTGGAGGCCAGGCGGCGCGGCTTCAATCCCGATTACCTGTGGGACGCGCTCTTTTGGGTGGTGCTAGCCGGCATCGTCGGCGCACGCCTGTGGCACATCTTCACCCCTCCGCCATCCATGGTCGAGATGGGCATCACGACCCAGTATTACCTGACCCATCCGCTCGAGGCGCTCAACATCCGCAGCGGCGGGCTGGGCATACCGGGAGCAGTCATCGGCGGCGCGATTGCCCTTTGGATTTACTGCCGCAGGAAGAAGATCTCCTTCCTCACCTGGGCGGATGTGATCGCCCCGGGCTTGGCGCTGGCCCAGGCGATTGGCCGCTGGGGGAATTTCTTCAACCAGGAAGTCTACGGCCAGCCGACCGACCTGCCCTGGAAAATCTACATTGACCCGCTGCATCGCGTCTCCGGCTATGAGAATTATGAGTACTTCCATCCCTTGTTCCTCTACGAATCGCTCTGGAACCTGCTCAACATGGCTATTCTATTGATTGTGGGCCGCCGTTTCGAGAAGTGGCTCAAGCCCGGCGACATTTTCTATTTCTATATGATTTCGTATGCCATCGGGCGATTTTCCCTCGAATTCCTGCGGCTTGACTCGGCCCAGGTGGGGGGCATCAATTTCAACCAGTACTTCGTGCTCGTCGTTGGCCTCGTTGCAGGCGGCCTCATCTATTGGAATCACCGCCCGCGGCGCGTAGAAAAGTAGCCGCTCCCCCAAGCCCTATGATCCAGACCGAGGACCTGAGCAAGCAGTTTGGCGACTTCCTGGCCGTGGATGGCGTGACCATCAATGTCCAGCCCGGCCAGGTGCTGGCTTTGCTCGGGCAGAACGGTGCCGGGAAGACCACCACCGTCCGCATGTTGACCTCGGTACTGGCTCCCACACGCGGCTGGGCGCGCCTGGCCGGCTACGACGTGATGCGCGAACCGGAAAAAGTGCGCGCCTCGGTGGGGGTGCTGACCGAACAGCACGGCCTGTACCTGCGCATGACGGGCGAAGAATACCTCGACTTCTACGGCCAGATTTACCGCCTGGATACCGCCACGCGCCGCAGGCGCAGCCGGGAAATGCTGGCTTATTTCGGCCTCGACGAGGTGGCCGGACGCCCCATGGGGCAGTATTCCAAGGGCATGCGCCAGAAACTGGCCCTCGCCCGCGCCCTCCTGCACGAACCGCCCGTCCTGCTGCTCGACGAGCCGACCTCGGCCATGGACCCCGAGTCAGCGCGCCTTGTCCGCCAGGCGATTGCCGGCCTGCGCTCGGACAACCGCACGATCATCATTTGCACGCACAACCTGGTCGAAGCAGAGATGCTGGCTGACCATATTGCCATCATCTACCGCGGCCGCATCCTGACGCAGGGCACGGTGGCGGAACTGAAACTTGCCCTGCTGGGCCCGGCGGAATATGATGTGCGCGTCCGCGGCGGCTGGCGCGGCGGGACCCTCGACCTGCCCTCCGGTGTGACGCTGGTGGGCGAGGCCGAGTCTGGTCCGCGCTTCCGCGTCTCCGACCCTCAAGCCGCCAACCCCATCCTGCTCAAACAAATTATCAACTCCGGCGTGGAGGTGGTGTCCATGCAGGAAGTGCCGCGCACATTGGAAGAAGTTTACCTGGCGGCCATGTCACAGGTGGCCCATGCTTAGCCGCTGGTGGGATGATTTCCGCCTCGTCTGGCTGGTGGCCTGGCGCGAATTGCGCGACCAGTTGCGCGACTGGCGCATCATCATCCCGATGATCATCCTGACCGTGGTGCTGCCCTTCCTGGCGAATTATGGTGCCCAAGCCGCAATCAACTTTACGACGAAGTACGGCACGCCGTTGATCGCCGAGCGGCTGGTGCCTTTCCTCCTGCTGGTGGTGGGATTCTTCCCGATCACCGTCTCGCTGGTCATCGCCCTGGAGGCCTTCGTCGGCGAAAAGGAGCGCGGCACCATCGAACCGCTCCTGGTCAGCCCGCTCAAGGATTGGCAAATTTACACCGGCAAACTCCTGGCCGGCACGGTTGCCCCGCTGATGACCTCCTACCTCGGCATTTCGGTCTACCTGATCGGACTGGTTCTCCAGGACATCCCCCTTCCCGATCCCAACCGCATGGCGCAGACGCTCATCCTGACCACCGTGCAGGGTTTCCTGATGGTTTCCGGGGCCATTCTTATCTCCACCCAATCCACGTCGGTGCGGGCCGCCAACTTGATGGCCTCCTTCATCGTCATTCCGATGGCCCTGCTCATCCAGGCTGAGGCGGTCATGCTCTTCTGGGGCAATGACCAGGTGCTCTGGCTGGCCGTGGCGGGTGTGGCTGTGCTGACCGTGCTCCTGGCGCGTGTCGGGATCGCCCACTTCCAGCGTGAAGCCCTGCTGGGGAGGGAGATTGATGTGCTGAACCTTCGCTGGGTGGGAGGGGTCTTCTGGAAATTCTTCAAGGGGCAGGCTAAAACCCCCTGGGGCTGGTACAGGACCGAGGTCCGCGCCACACTGCGCCGCCAGGCGCCGGCCATCTGGCTGACGCTTGCGCTCGGCATTTTGTCCGTGGCAGCGGGGTATGTGTGGATCCAATCCAACCCGGCACTTGTCCCGGAGGAGATGTATTCTCAACTCGGCAGCCTGGTACCGGTGGGGGTGGAGATTCCTTCTCTGGGTGGATTCTCTTTCACGTACATTCTGGGTCACAACCTGCGGGCTGTGGTGGTCATCTCCCTGCTCGGGCTGGTATCTTTCAGTACCCTGGGAGCCTTGATGTATTTCCTGAATACGGCGGTCATCGGCATCGTGCTGTCGCTGATGGGAACGATGGGCTTCTCGCCGTGGAAGATCGCTTTGCTTGGCATCCTGCCGCATGGCATCTTCGAACTTGCGGCGCTTATCCTTTCCAGCGCGGCGATTGTGTATGGGGCTGTGCTCCTGGTGACGCCGCGCTCCCAGCGTTCCCTGGGAGAGGTTGCCATCGAGGCCCTGGCTGACTGGACGAGGATATTCGTCGGGCTGGTCTTGCCGCTCCTGGTGATTGCCGCTGCGGTGGAAACTTGGGTTACTCCCGTGCTATTGCAAAAATTCATGAAATGAGGGTAGGATAGGGGCAGAAAGGCGCAGCGATGCCGAAACTCATCATCCTGGGCACGTCGAACGCCATCCCCGATGAAAAACATGAAAATACCCACATGGTGCTGGTGGGCGAAACACGCACGATATTGATTGATTGTGTCAACAGCCCGATTCTGCGGCTCCAGAAGGCAGGGGTGGATTTCAACAGTCTAACCGATCTTATCCTGACGCATTTCCACCCCGACCATGTGGCCGGTGTGCCGCAACTCCTGATGAACATGTGGCTGATGGGCCACCGCCAACCTCTGAATATCTACGGCCTGCACCACACCCTCGACCGCATGGAAGACGTAATGGGGTTTTACGGCTGGTCCGAATGGCCGGAGTTCTTCCCGGTGGCTTTCTACCGCCTGCCGGCCCAGGAAAAAGTCACAGTGATAAATGACAATGAAATGTCCATCTACTCTTCCCCCGTTCGGCATATGATTCCAGCCATCGGTTTGCGGGTCGAATTCAAGCAAAGCGGTAAAGTCCTGGCCTACTCATGCGACACCGAGCCCTGTGCTGAGGTCATCCGGCTGGCGGAAGGCGCAGACGTGCTGATCCATGAAGCCGCCGGGGCACTCACGGGACATTCCTCGGCTGCCCAGGCGGGGGATGTGGCCCGCCAGGCCGAGGTCGGCGCGTTGTATCTCATCCACTACCCGACCGGGCAGTTTGCCGCCGGGAACCAGGTCCAGGAAGCCCGGGAACGCTTCGACGGTCCGGTGAGCATGGCAGAAGATTTTGTGACCCTCGAATTCTAGAGAAAAGAAAGCCCCCGGTGGTTTTGAACCGCCGGGGGCTTGTTCTATCACCAACCTCGAATGAATTGATCCCATTCGGTATTTTCATCGAGATGCCGCCCGAAGACGTACATGGCGCTGGCGGGCGGCTGGTGCGGAATATGGAGCAGGGACATATGAACCTCGCTCAGTTTGCGCCCACCCTTGCGATGATTACAGGCCGGGCAAGCCGCCACCACGTTCGTCCAGATGTGTTCCCCGCCCAGATGCCTGGGCAGGACGTGATCCAGGGTCAAATCGCCGGTGTGGCGGCCGCAATACTGGCAGGTATAATGGTCACGGCGGAAGACTTCACGCCGTGAAAGTTTGATTTGCGGGCGCGGCCGGTGCACCATTTGCTCCAACCGAATGACGGAGGGGCGCGGAATGGCAACCGCGACTGTCTGGATATAGCCGCGTCCATTCATCACCATCCCGGCTTTGCCCGCAAGAATAAGAACTACGGCGCGCCGGGTGTTGCACACGTTGATTGGCTCGAAATTGGCGTTGAGTACCAAAACAGGCGCGTTCATGAAAACTCCGTAATGGCGTGTATTATACTCCACTCCGGGCAAGGCTATCAAAAGGAGAAACTGTATGAAAATACTGATTACTGGCGGGAGCGGATTGATTGGTAAAGCGTTGACCCGTTCCCTGCTTGCAGATGGACATTCTGTCTGGGTGCTCACGCGGCGGGACCCGGCGCCTGCCTCCGCCATGCAAGGCCTCACGCTCGTCCACTGGGATGGGCGCACGACCTCCGGCTGGGGGCATCTCGTCTCCGGCATGGAGGCGGTCATCAACCTGGCCGGCGAACCGTTGGCGCGCTGGCCCTGGACGAAGTCCCAGAAGAAGCGCTTTTGGGACAGCCGAGTTCATGCTGGCGAGGCCGTCACTGAAGCGATCCGCCTGGCTTCGCCGCGCCCGAAAGTGCTCATCCAGGCCTCCGGCATCAACCACTACGGCCTGCGCGGCGCTCCAGCCGACGAATCTACGCCTCCCGGCAACGACTTCCTCGCCCGCCTGTCGGTGGCCTGGGAGGACGCAACCAAGGAAGTGGAGAGCCTGGGCGTGCGGCGCTGTGTCATTCGCACGGCCGTGGTGCTGGCGCGAGGCGGCGGTCTGTTCCCGCTGATGGCGCTGCCCGTGCGCATATTCCTGGGCGGGCCGCTGGGGAGCGGGCAGCAAACCGTTCCCTGGATTCATCTCGAAGATGAGATCGGCGCAATCCGCTTCCTGCTGGAAAACGAAAAAGCCTCCGGTCCCTATAACCTGATTGCCCCCGAAGCCGTGACCAGCGCCGGGTTCAACCGCCTCCTGGCGAAGGCATTGCGCCGCCCGTATTGGTTCCCGACCCCGGCTTTTTTGCTGAAAATTGTCTTGGGTGAGATGTCCGTCCTCGTGCTGGAGGGCCGCGCCGCCAGCCCAAAACGCCTGCTGGAGGCCGGGTATCAGTTTCGGTTGGGGAAGTTGGAGGAAGCGTTGTTGCAAAGCGTCTGATTGCCAGTTCTCACACGCGTATTCTCGGCAGCATCCCTGTCCCCTCCCTGAGTTCGAGGAGGGGAGTTCTTTTCCCCTTTCTTAGCTAGACTTTATCCATTTGCACGTTAACAAGAAGCAAGGTAAGCTATGACCTTACTCTGGCGAGAGGAAGGAGCAAGCCCACCTTGCAGAATGAATATACCACGATCCTGTCGACCTTTGCTGGACTTTTCTCGAAACGTATCTGGCAGCATGTGCAGGTCCTTGTTGTGGGAGCGATCCTTGCACCTGGACAGCGAACGGTAACGGCTGTCCTGCGTATCATGGGATTGAGTACAGAGAAGCACTTTCAGAATTACCATCGGGTGCTGAACCGTGCGGTATGGTCGAGCCGGGAAGCGAGCCGTGTGCTGCTGGGAATGCTGGTGGCTGCGTTTGCCTTGTTCGGGCCGATCGTGTTGGGGATGGATGATACGATTGAACGCCGCCGGGGAGACAAGATCAAGGCGAAAGGGATCTACCGTGACCCGGTGCGTTCGAGCCACAGCCACTTTGTCAAAGCCAGTGGTTTGCGATGGTTGAGCATGATGCTGCTGACTCCCATCCCGTGGGCCAAACGGGTGTGGGCGCTGCCTTTTCTGACTGTATTGGCTCCTTCTGAACGCTACTACGAAAAGCGCAAGCGGGCTCACAAGAAACTGACAGACTGGGCTAGGCAGATGCTTTTGCAAGTCAGACGTTGGCTTCCAGGAAGAAAACTGGTTGTGGTGATGGATGCCAGCTTCGCAGCCATTGATTTCCTGTGGCGAACAGCCAAATTGGCCAATCCAATCACCTTGATCGCTCGTTTTCGGCTGGATGCGGCCTTGTACGAACCAGCTCCCCAGCGAAAGCCTGGACAAAAAGGCCGACCGCGCAAGAAGGGCAAACGCTTGCCTACCTTGGAGCAAGTGCTGGAAAATACACACACGCTCTGGAAGACAGTGATCATTCCAGATTGGTATGGCGAAGGACGACGAGAAGTTGAGATCGCTTCTGCTACGGCGGTCTGGTTTCATAGTGGTATGCTGCCTATGCCTATCCGCTGGGTCTTGATCCGGGACCCGAAAGGAAAGTTCAAATCCCAAGCTTTGTTGTGCACTGACTTGGAAGCTGATCCGGGGCAGATCCTGAAGTGGTTCGTGATGCGCTGGCAACTGGAAGTCACTTTTCATGAAGTCCGGGATCACCTCGGCGTGGAGACCCAGCGCCAGTGGTCTGACTGGGCTATCACCCGTACCACGCCTGCCTTGCTGGGCCTGTTCTCTCTGGTCACCTTGTTGGCCAACACTCATACCAAGAATGGCAAGATCCCCATCCGGCAAGCTGCTTGGTACTGCAAGCCTCTGCCGACTTTTTCGGATGCGCTGGCGCTCGTGAGACAAGAATTGTGGCAACATCGCTATTTTCAACTGTCGCAAAAGCAATTGGATGTCCGAAAACTACAACCTGATCTACTCAATTACCTGTGCAACTCGGCTTTCTATACGCCGTGAATGGATAAAGTCTAGCT
>JBFMCM010000061.1:0-2529 GCA_040754355.1 Chloroflexota bacterium
TCCAGGCCTTGCTCGAAATGAAGCGCGTGACGCGCCCGGGCGGGTCGGTGCTGGCGATGGCCGAACCCGATTACACGGGGCGTGTCGACAAGCCGGGGGCCCTTGCCCCGCTTGGCCGCTGGCAGGACGAGTCGCTCCGCCGCCAGGGCGCGGACCCGTCGCTGGGGAGGCGGCTGGGGGAGTTGTTCCATCAGGCGGGCATCCGGCTGCTCGAAACGGGACCCATGCGCGCGGGCGGGGAGCGTCCGCTCTCGCCTCGGGAACGGGAATTGGAATGGGCGGTGCTGGAGGCCGATCTGGCGGGAGTCGCTCCGGCGGAGGAAGTCCAAAAATTGAAGAGGTTGGACGAAGAAGCCTGGGGGCGCGGGGAACGCCTCCTGCATGTGCCGACGTATTTCGCACATGGCGTAGTATAATTTCTGCGATGAATGATAATCTCGGAGCACCTCCTGAAACCCAGCCCGCGCCGCCGCCCGCTCAGGAAGTGAAGCGCTTTTTCAAGGAATTGCTCGAAACGCTCGGCCTGGCACTGGTCTTGTTCCTGGTAATCAACCTTGTTTCGGCGCGTGTGCGCGTGGAAGGCTATTCCATGCTTCCCACACTGGATAACAATCAATATGTGCTGGTGAGCCGCCTGACGCCTCGCTTTGGCGAATTGGAGCGCGGCGACATCGTTGTATTTCGCCCGCCGATGTATCCCGAAGCGGATTGGATGGAACGCCTGCTGGGATTCCCGACCCTGCCGGGCCAGTATGAGGATTACATCAAGCGCGTCATCGGCCTGCCGGGCGAGACGGTGACGATTGCAGGCGGTGTGGTGAAGATCAACGGCGTGCCGCTGGCGGAGCCTTACACCGCTGAACCGCCGAATTATTCCGGCGAGTGGGTCGTGCCGGAAGGACATTTATTCGTGCTGGGCGACAACCGCAACAGTTCCTCCGATTCGCACAGTTGGAGTTATCTGCCCATCGAGAGTGTTCTGGGCAAGGCTGTTCTGGTTTATTGGCCTTTTTCGGACTGGATGGTCCTCTCCAGCGACCAGGCCGCGCTGGCTGCGCCATAAGTGCAGGCATTCGTTTCTGGAGTTGGGCGTGAATTCTTTGCAGGAGATCCTGTCCCTGGCGGACGCCTTCGAACGTGAATTACCTGCCCCTCCGCCGCCCCTGGCCCCGCCGCAAGGACTTGAAATTGCCCGTTGGATTGACCACACCCTGCTCAAGCCGGAGGCCACGGCTGCCCAGGTGAAGCAGTTGTGCGCCGAAGCCCGCCAGCATCAATTCGCCAACGTCTGCGTCAACCCGGTCTATGTGCCGCTGGCGTACGGGCTGCTGCAGGACTCGGGCGTGGGCGTTTGCGCCACGGCAGCCTTCCCGCTGGGCGCCTCCCTGCCGGAGGACAAGGCCTACGAAACCCGCCGCGTGATCGCCAACGGCGCGGTGGAAGTGGATATGGTGCTCAACCTGGGCGCGTTGAAAGGCGAGACCTACGGCCTGGCGCTGAACGATGTGCTCTTCGTCACGCAGGAGGCGCACGAACACGGTGCGAAGGTCAAGGTCATCATCGAGACTGCGTTACTGACTCATCGTGAAAAAATCCTGGCCTGCCTGCTTTCGCAGGCCGCCGGGGCGGATTTCGTCAAGACCTCCACCGGCTTCGGTCCGGGCGGCGCGACGGTGGCAGATGTGGACCTGATGCGCCGCGTGGTCGGACCCGGGACCGGCGTCAAAGCCGCCGGCGGGGTGCGCACCCTGAAGGATGCCCTCGCCATGATCGCGGCGGGCGCGAATCGCATCGGCGCCAGCGCGAGTCTCTCAATTCTGAACCAAGCGAGCCAATGATGGCTGAAGAAAACCAACCCTCTTATCCTTGTAACGAATGTCAGGCCGGGATTTTGCACATCCAGTATATTACGTACTTTACCTGGCTGGATGATGAACTGGTGAGCGTGCCCAACTTCCCCGCCTGGGTGTGCGACGTGTGCGGGCGGCGCGAATACGACCAGCGCGCCATTGCCTGGCTGACCGCCCTGCTCAGCCCGGAGACCGGCAAACCCTCTTCCCTGCCTCGGCGCATCCGCCCGGCGAAGGAAGAGAAACGCGATTCCATCCGCCCCTCCCCGGCGGAATGACCGGACGGGAATAGGAGAATACCGTTATGCTCGAGGACAATGTCACCCATCGGTTGATTGCCGCGGACTTCCTGACTCCCAGTTATCGCGTCGTCGGCCAGATCATGGTGCCGAATACCGGCATGACCGGGTTGATGAATGACACCACCAACTCTTTCATGGAAGTGCTGGAAGCCCGGCTGGCGCGCCTGCACATGCCCACCAAACTGGTGGGGGAATATAACGTGATTGACCTGGTCAAACCCAATGTGTTCGCCGTCTGCCTCACCCGCCGCGAGGATGTGGGTCCGCAGGCGCTGGCGCGCGGCGGCTATAAAAAATTGACCCAATTCCCGGTGCGCGTCACCACCCCGGTCTACGAACTGGAAGGGACGCTGGAATGGGCCGGGCGGTTCGATTTT
>JBFMCM010000062.1:0-4902 GCA_040754355.1 Chloroflexota bacterium
ATGTTGGTGCTGGTCTGCACCAGCATATTGGCCTTCCTGGCGCTCATCCAACCCTGGGCGCTGAGACCGGATAACCTGCCGCTCCATGCCGGAGATGTGGCCCCGCAGGATATGCGCGCCCCGCGTGACGTCCAGTACGTCAGCGAGGTGCTTACCGAACAGGCGCGGGCGGCTGCCGAGCGGGCAGTTGCACCGGTCTACGGTGAGCCGGACCTTTCGATCGGCCGCGCCCAGACAGACCTGCTCAACCTCCTGCTCGACCAAATTTCCGCCATCCGGGACAGCGAAGCGGAGATCACATACGAGCAAAAACTGATTGATCTGGCTGCCTTGCGCGAACCGGCCATTTCCAACGCCTCGGCCAACCTGCTGCTGACCCTGACTCCCGAACGCTGGGACCTGGTGTCTGCAGAGGCGGTCAGCCTGCTGGGGCGGACGATGCGCAACCCCGTCCGCACCGAGGACCTGGAAACTGTCCGCCAGGAACTGCCCTCGCTGGTCAGTTTCAGCCTGAGCGAGTCGGAAGCGGGGCTGGTGGTGGAACTGGTCTCCCCTCTCGTAGCCGCGAACAGTTTCTACAGTCCAGAACTGACCGAGGCGGCGCGTCAGGTGGCGCGGGATGCAGTCGGGCCGGTCACGCAGTCTTACCTCGAGGGGCAGACCATCGTCCTGCGCGGCCAGTTGGTGACGGATGTCATCTTCGAGGCGCTCACCCAGGCCGGGCTTGTCCAACCGTATGACCCGTTGTACGAGTACATCGGCGCGGCCGCGCTGGTCGTGATCATGTCCCTGGTCACTGCCCTGTATTATTTCCGCCGCCAGGTTAACCTGCTCTCGGACCTGCGGGGGCTGCTGCTGCAGGCCGGTCTGTTCCTGCTCTTCCTCTTCGCGGCCCGCATAATTACGCCCAATCGCACCCTGATGCCCTACCTGTTCCCCGTGCCGGCTTTTGCGCTGCTGGTGGCCGCGTTGTTTGGCCTGGAACGCGGCATGATCTTCGGCTTGCTGATGGGCATACTCGCCGCCTACGGGATGCCCGATACGCTTGGCCTTTTGCCTTATTACGTCCTGACCAGCATGTGCGGGGTGCTCGCCATGGGACAGGCGCGCCGGGTGATGCAATTCATCTACGCAGTGATTGCCATTGCCGGGGCAGGCATGGCTGTCGTGGCTGCCTACCGCCTGGCTTTCACCGAAACTGACTGGGTTGGGATCGCCACCTTGCTCGGGGCGGCTATCTTGTATGGGATTGCCTCGTCGGCGATTGTCCTGCCGTTGCAATACCTGCTGGCGCAATTCCTCGGCGTCACCACCCCGATGCAACTGCTCGAAATTTCGCGCCCCGACAGTCCTCTGCTGAGTTATTTTCTCCAGCGCGCTCCCGGCACCTACCAGCACAGCCTGCAGGTGGCCAATCTGGCCGAGCGGGCTGCGGAACGCATCGGTGCCGACGCCCTGCTGACGCGTATCGGCGCCCTTTTTCATGACATCGGCAAGGCCATCAACCCGCTGTTCTTCGTCGAAAACCAGCCCCCCAGCCAGATAGATTCGCACGATGACGTGCCTCCCGAAGAGAGCGCAGCCGATATCATCCGTCACGTCGCCGACGGGCTGGAACTGGCGCGCAAATACCGCCTGCCGCGCCGCCTGCATGACTTCATTTCCGAGCATCACGGCACGCTCATCACCCGCTACCAGTACAACCGCGCTGTGGAGGCCGCCGGCGGCGATGCCTCGCAGGTGGATGAGTCGAAGTTCCGCTACCCCGGCCCTCCGCCGCGCTCGAAGGAGACCGCCCTGCTGATGTTCGCCGACGGCGTCGAGGCGCGCGCCCGCGCCGAGCGCCCGAAGGATGACGAAGAAATGCGCGCCCTGGTTCGCAGCGTCATCGAAAGCCGCCAGAAGGACGGCCAGTTGGTAAACGCTCCGCTGACCCAGCGTGACCTGACCGAAGTCGTCGAGTCCTTCGTCACCACACTGCGTGTCACTTACCACCCGCGCCTCGAGTACCCGAAAGAACCCGCCGCGGCGGATGTCCATGCTCAACCCAGGGAGAAATCGAAATGATTTTCCTGGAATTGGAATCCAAGCCGGACTTTGCAGAAGACTTGCTGGTCAACGCGGCACGCGCCACCCTGGACCTGTCCGGCGCCTCGGACGCCGACCTGACCCTTGTCCTGACCGGTGACGAGCACATGCGTGCCCTCAACCGGGATTTCCTCGGCGTTGACGCCCCCACCGACGTCCTCTCCTTCCCCGCCGACGAATCGGACCCGGAAACCGGTCGCCGTTATCTGGGCGATGTGATCATCTCCCAGCCGCGGGCAGCCGAGCAAGCCGCCGCGCGTGGGCATGGGTTGGAGTCTGAAGTGCAGTTGCTGGTTGTGCACGGCGTCCTGCACTTGCTCGGACACGACCACGCGGAGGCGGATGAAAAAGCCCGCATGTGGGCGACGCAGGTAAAGGTCCTGGAGACGCTCGGCGTGAGCGCGGGAATTTCGGAAGAATAGGCTTTCGATGAAGGATTTTTTCCTCTCCCGCATCCGCGCCTTCGGTCACGCTTTCCGCGGCTGGTGGTACGTCATCCGCACCCAGCGGAATGCCTGGCTGCATGCCTTGATGACAACGCTGGTCATTCTCCTGGCTGCCTGGCTGAGACTCCCGGCCCGCGACTGGGCGGCGCTCATCCTGGTTATAGCCATGGTCTGGACGGCAGAATTCATCAACACGGCCCTGGAGGCGGTGGTGGACCTGGCCAGCCCGCGTCACCATCCGCTGGCAAAAGTGGGCAAGGATGTCGGCGCGGCGGCCGTCCTGATCGCCGCCTTGACCTCGGTGCTGGTCGGCTTGCTCATTTTGGGACCAGCGTTGTGGCAGAGGATCGAACTTTACCTTGGCGGATAACGTTGACATGCAATCGAAGCGCATTACTCCCGTTTTTCAGGCCTTGCTTGCTGCTCTCCTATTTGGGGCGAGTGCCCCGCTTTCTAAATTACTGCTGGGAGAAATCTCACCGGTGTTGCTGGCAGCATTTCTGTATCTCGGTTCGGGCATCGGCTTATTATTGGTAAAACTTATGGGAAAAGTGGTTTACGTGGAATCGAAAGAAGCGCGTCTCACACGGTCAGACTGGCCCTGGCTAACCGGAGCCATCCTGGCGGGCGGCGTGATCGCGCCAATTACGCTCATGATAAGCCTTCGTCATGCTCCAGCGGCTACTGCGTCTCTGCTCTTGAATTTTGAATGTGTAACAACGACTTTGATTGCTGCTGTCGTTTTCAAAGAGGCCATTGGTCGCCGCGCATGGTGGGCGATCGTTCTTATTACCCTCGCCAGTATTTTGCTTTCAACGGATTTCACAAATAAATGGGGATTTTCGTTGAGTGCACTTGGAGTGCTAGCAGCATGTTTTATGTGGGGGCTCGACAACAATTTAACGCGCAATATATCCGCAAAAGATCCACTGGTTATTGTTACCGTGAAAGGCCTGGGGGCAGGACTGGTGTCGCTTATGATCGCGGTTGCCCTAGGAAGCGCTTTTCCTCCAGTGAGCATCATCCTTCTTTCTTTGTTGTTAGGCAGCCTGAGTTATGGATTGAGTATCTTTTTGTTTGTACATGCCATGCGTGGACTAGGGGCTGGCCGTACGAGCGCTTTGTTTGGAACGGCCCCCCTGGCAGGAATACTTTTGTCGCTCATCATCTTTCAGGAAAGCCCTGGCATCTTGTTTGCCATCGCGCTACCGATCATGGCAGGAGGGGCGTACGTTTTGGTTATGGAAAACCATGAGCATTCACACCTTCATGAAGTAGTAGTTCACGACCATAGTCATTCCCATACTGATAACCACCATCAACACGAACATGAAACTGCTCTGGTTGGTAGATCACATAGCCATATACATGGCCATGAAAGGATGATGCATTCCCATGACCATGCGCCAGATATTCATCATCGTCATCCCCATTCAGAGGAAACATAGCGATAGAGGGCTCGAGACGGAGAAGGTATGTCCCTTTCTTTCAGATTTGGCACTGTAGGTTCCCCGGCTGCCACTCCTCCTCGCCCCGGCGGGACGGTGGGCGGCATCCAGTACACTGCCTCGCTTGGGCTGGATGCGCTCGAACTGGCTTGGGTGCAGGGCGTGCGCGTCGGGGAGACGGCGTGTGCAGCCATCAAGCAGGCGGCGCAAGAAGATAATGTAGCCCTGTCCATCCACGCGCCGTATTACATCAACCTGAATGCTGAGGACGAAAAATGGCCGCGCCTGCGTAAATATCTAATGGACGCGGCATATTATGGTAATCTGGCTGGAGCCACCGACATCGTCTTCCATCCCGGCTCTTATTTTGGCCTCCCGCCGAAAGAAGTGCTCAAGAAAGTCCTGCCGCGCCTGGAAGGCTGCGTAGACGAAATACGTGCGGCCGGCAACCCGGTCACGCTGCGACCCGAGGCGATGGGCAAGGTCGCTGTCATTGGCTCGCTGGAGGATGTGCTGGCGCTGGCAAAAATCCCCGGCGTCGTCCCGTGCCTTGACTTTGCCCACCTCCACGCCCGCGCCACCGATGGAACGATGAATACATACGACGAATGGATGCGCGTCCTGGATGCCTATCACAAGGCCTTAGGAGATGCGTCATTGAAGCAGTTGCATATCCATCTTTCCGGCATCGAATACGGTCCGAAAGGCGAGAAGAACCACCTAGTGATGGAGGAGGCCGACCTGGATTTCCGCGCCCTCTTGCGCGCTTTGTATCGTGTCGGGGCGGGCGGGCGTCTGCTGTGTGAAAGCCCGGTGCTGGAAGTGGACGCCCTCAAGTTTCGGGAATTGTGGATGGAGGTCAGCGGGGAATCGCTTTCATAACGGATGACAGATTCCGGGTCCGGCTTGGGGCGGACGCG
>JBFMCM010000063.1:0-1775 GCA_040754355.1 Chloroflexota bacterium
TCAAGGTACTATGATTTCCCATCGAACACACCCTCTCCGCCGCCTTATCCGCCGCTTCGACGCCTGGCTGAGCCGCCAGTATGGGGTGAAGGTCTTCACCGATGACCCGCAGTGCATCATGCGCATCCAAATCAGGTCTGTGTCCCATCCGCTGGCGCTGCCGGGCGGCACGATCCCGCGCGGGGCAAAGGCGCTCATGCTGCACATGTGGAACGAGCGCGCCCCGCTGATTCCGGCCGCGGGTCCCGACCTGGCCTGGGCGCTGGATACCCATCGCAGGATGGTCCATTCGCTGCGCTTGATCGCCCGATATATCCAGGCTAATCCCTCCTTGGGGGATGTTCAGGCTGTCGGTGGAGTCACCGCCCACATCCTGCTGGCCGGGGGCGACGGCGGGAAAGCCATGCTGGAACACCTGGGGTTCACTGTCATGCCGTATCACCGTCCGCTGGGTGCGTTCGGGGAGTTTTGGGAGAACTTCTACACCTGGTGGCTGATGTGGACCTTCAACCCGGCCAGCACGCGGCGCAGGTCCATGTTCAAATTGCAGCGCACGGAATTCTGGATGTCCGGCCGGGCATTCGCTGAAAAGTATGGTCAGCCAAACCATTGACAGTTTTCAAAGGAAAAAGGTAATTGTTTGTGGCGTATAATCACCCTGTTTTATCCGTATGACTTCTGTAATAGGAGAATCGCGCATGAGACACAAGTTCCAGAAAAAGCCATTCGCTTTTGTCCTTTCGGTGCTGCTGGCCGCCGCCCTGGCGGGCTGCAACCTTCCAGCGGGTAATCCCTCCACGCCAACCGACCAGCCCAGCGTTACACCGCAGATTCCTCAGTACACCCCCACGCCGCAGCCGCCTACAAACACTCCCGAACCGAGCGCCACCCTGACACCCATTGCCTCGGCGATCATCTTTACGCCGGGGACGACTGCCGGCGTCGTCAGCGGGACGCTGCAGGCGGGGGAGGTCAAATCCTACACCCTGGCTGCATCCAAGAACCAGCCTATGATCCTGATCCTCGATTCGACCTATGGGGATTATTACCTGGGCGTGACCAACCCGGACGGCAGCACCCTGCTCGATCCGGCCAACCATTGGAACCGCCTGCAGTGGGTGCTGCCCCAGACCGGGACGTATACGATCCAAGTCGTCGCCAGCACGCACAGCGAGGACTTCACCCTGACCGCCAAGGTCGCCCAACTGGTCACCTTCGGTTCCGGGTTGAGCAGTATCACCCTGAATGGCAGCACGATCAACGGCTTCGTGGTCTCCTATGCCTTCTATTGCACCGCCGGCCAGACGATGGACGCTGCCCTCAACGTTCCCTCCACCACTGCCTACCTGGACATCTTCGGCATTGCAAGCGGACTGCTGCTGGACCCGTCGGCCAAGGTCAACAACTGGAGCGGGGCACTCCCCTCCACGCAGTACTATATTGTCGAGGTCATCCCCAACAACGGGCTGGTGGTCAACTACGCCCTGACTGTCGGCTGCCGTTGATATCGGACCCTTTCCAGGCAGCCAGACACCATTGATGTTCGGACAAAGTACGGACAATTGGGCGAGTAACTACCTTTGCAACGGATTTGCGCGGATTGCACGGATTTTTGGGCTCATTCTGTGGAAATCCGCGTAATCCGCGGCTAAAAAATTGCCCGAATTCATGTCTGAAGATCAAGACACCACCATTGACAATTTTGCTTTTAAGCATATAATTCCGCCCAATCATTCAAAAACGCTGATGAGGACGAGTACGCCTCGTACGGCGGT
>JBFMCM010000063.1:1875-14838 GCA_040754355.1 Chloroflexota bacterium
CCGCGTGAGCGGGAAGAAATGTTCCCCATGCAAGAGCAGGCTTTCGGTCCGGTGCGCAGCGGGACCGAGCGGCCTGCGGCTGAAATTTTTACCGAACGCCTCGCCGAATCCGCGTTCGATATTCCCGCGCCGGTGTTTGTGCCATAGGAAGGAGCGCTGCCATGTTCATCGTCTTCCACCCACCTTGAAGGAATCTTCTTCTCCAATAACCTGATTACCTAATCCCTGTTTACCTATTTCCCGAAAGGAGATTCCCATGTCTGACCTAACCCGCTTTATCCTGAACGAAACCGACCTGCCGAAGCAGTGGTACAACGTGCTGGCCGACAGCCCCGTCCCGCCCCAGCCGGTGCTGCACCCGGCGACGAAAGAACCTGTCACACCCGACTTCCTCTCGGTGCTCTTCCCGATGGAGATCATCATGCAGGAGGTGAGCAGCGACCGGTTCATTGACATCCCCGAGGAGGTGCGCGAGATCTACAAACTCTACCGGCCTACGCCGCTCATCCGGGCACGCCGGCTGGAGAAGATGCTGGATACGCCCGCCCACATTTACTTCAAGAACGAGTCCGTCTCGCCGGTGGGCAGCCACAAGCCCAACACGGCCATCCCGCAGGCCTTCTACAACAAAGCCGCCGGGACGAAAGCCATGACCACCGAGACCGGCGCCGGCCAGTGGGGCGCCGCGCTGGCGATGGCCTGCAATTTCTTTGGCATGGACCTGGAAGTGTACATGGTCAAGGTCTCGTATCAGCAAAAGCCATACCGCCGCATCTTCATGGAGACCTACGGCGCACAGGTGTTCGCCAGTCCCACCGACCGCACGGACTTTGGCCGTTCCCTGCTGGCGAAAGACCCGGATAACAACGGTTCCCTCGGCATCGCCATCTCGGAAGCCGTGGAAGTGGCCGCCAAATCGGGCGGGGCGAAGAAATACAGCCTCGGCTCGGTGCTCAACCACGTGCTGATGCACCAGACGGTCATCGGCGAGGAGGCCCTCAAGCAGATGGACCTGGCCGGGGAATACCCGGACGTGGTGGTCGGCTGCGTGGGCGGCGGCTCGAACTTTGCCGGTCTCGCCTACCCCTTCCTGCGCCAGAACCTGAAAGACGGACAGCGCACGCGGCTGGTGGCTGTGGAGCCAACCGCCACCCCGTCGCTGACGAAGGGCGTCTACACCTTCGACTACGGCGATACCGCCCAGATGGCGCCCATCGTCAAGATGCACACCCTCGGCCATACCTTCATGCCGGCCGGAATCCATGCCGGCGGGCTGCGCTACCACGGCATGGCCCCCTCGCTTTCGGCTTTTTACAACGCCGGTTACATCGAGGCGGTGGCCGTCCCGCAGGTGGGCACGTTCGAGGCGGCGGTGATGTTCACCAAGGCCGAGGGCATCCTCCCCGCGCCCGAGTCGGCGCATGCCATCCGCGTGGCGATTGACGAGGCAATGGATGCCAAAGCGAAGGGCGAGAAGCGCGTCATCCTGTTCAACCTGTCGGGCCACGGTCACTTCGACATGATGGCTTACCAGCAATACCTGGCGGGAAAATTGGAGGATTACGAATATCCTGCCGAAGCAGTAGCCGAAGCGACGAAGGAACTGCCGAAAGTGGAGATGGCCGCGGCGTAGCGATTTGCATCGAAGGGCGCGAATTACCCGAAGAAAAACCGGAGGCCTCGATTTGAGACCTCCGGTTTGGTGTCAAAGAAGATTTACTTTTTCTTCTCTTCCGGCTCCCCGAACACGATTATCACCATATGCTGGTTCAGGAATTGCGGCGCGCCCTCGCCGCCGGGCACGATCTGGCCGAGGGTGTAGCCGCCCGCAACCGGGATGTCCGCCCCGAGGGCCTCGCGCACAGCCGCCACGTCCGCGCCGGGCTGGGCCTCGTGGAGCATCTGCCAGGAGATGTCGGTCAGCACCAGCGCCAGGGCGGGAGGCGCCCCCTCCAGCCCGGCCAGGGCCTGCTTGACGGCCTCCTGCGCCGCCGCGCGGCAGGCGGTGAGACTGCCCACCAGCATGTAGGCGTCCGTGCCATCGCCAACGGAGGCGTTCATGCGGAAGGAGCCATCGGCTTCCACGCGCAGGGGCGAACGCAGCAGCAGGCTTTTATCCAATTGCTCCAGCCCGAGCGGATAGAGCCGCGCCAGATGATTGAGCGGCGGGAAAGCCCACTCGCGCGCCGGGTAACCGAACAGGTGGGCATAGGTCTCCGAAGCCGGACGCCCGTCCAGGGTCCGCACCCAGAAGCCGCGCGAGCGGGTGACGCGGAAGTGCGACCCGACCGGCTGCCAGCCGTGCCCGCAGCCCACCCCGACCCGGATCCGGCCTTCCAAACGTGCCAGCACCAGCCCGCCCGACCCGAACTGCGTCCCGCCGATCTGGTAGGCGTTACCGGCATGCAGGTCCCCGCTGGAGAGGCCGCCGACCAGGTTGGCACCGGGCGGCAGGCTGCTGCACAACTGGTCGGTGTCGGAGTTGAAGCCGTCGGCAAAGAGCAGGGCGGGCTGTTTGGGGTTGCGCTTGAACAAGTCCGCCAGTTGCAAGGCCACCTCGCGGCTGGCCTGGGTGTAGCCGGCCAACCACTGCACGTCGGCGCGCACGTCTGCGGCGGCCACCAGGGCCACCACTACCGAGTGAGGGTGGACTCCGTCTGCCGTGATGCAGGCCGAGGTGCTGAAACCGGCCAGGGGCATGTTGCCGGTGAGACTGGCTACGCCGTTGAGGACCTGCTGGGCATCGTACTGGTAGGAGGCGATTACCAGCCCGAAGACGGGCGGTGTGTTCCCTAGTTCATTCAATGCCTGGTGGGCGGCTTGCATCCCGGCTTCGCGCCCGTCCAGGGCACGTGCATGTCCAACAGCGGCGAGTAAACTCATGATTTCACTGCCTCACGCAGAATAGATATCCGCGTTCATCTGTGTTCATCTGTGGTTATCCCTCCGCCACCGGCACGGTGAAGTGGAAGGTCGTCCCCTGGCGGAATTCACTTTCGAACCAGATGCGCCCGCCCATCATCTCCACCAGGCTGCGGGTGATGTTCAAGCCCAGGCCGGTGCCGGGCGCTTCGCGCGCCTTCTGGTCTTCCGAGCGGAAGAACTTCTGGAAGACCTTCTTCTGGTCCTCCAGGCTGATGCCGATGCCGTTGTCCTGCACCCAGAGATGCACCACCTCGGCCGCCCCCTCCGGGTCCCACTGGTTGGCGGATTTTTCCGCCCCGATGGTGACCTGGCCGCCCTCGGGCGTGTACTTGTTGGCGTTGCTGATCAGGTTGACCAGCACCTGCGCCAAACGGGTTGGGTCGGCCCAGATCTTCGGCAGTTTGGCGGGAATCTTGACATTGGCAGACTGCTTCTTTTCCTCCAGTTGCCGTGTGGTGGAGTGCATCACTTCTTCCACAGCCGCGGCCACTTCGAGGGCTTTGAAGTCCAGGCGCAGGCGCCCGGCTTCGATCTTGGAATTGTCGTTCAGGTCCGACACCAGGGTGGACATGCGCTCCACGTTGGCGTGGATCGTATTGAGGAAGTTGCCCTGCATGTCATTGATGGGACCCACCGCGCCCTTGGCCAGCAGTTCACTGTAGCCTTTGATGGAGGTCATCGGGTTCTTGAGTTCGTGCGCCACGAAGGAGACGAATTCGCTCTTGGCCTCGTTGGCGTGCTGGATCTCGGTGTACAGTTGGGCGTTGGCGATGGCGATGGCGGCGTGGTCGCTCAAGCGGGAGAGGAAGACCAGTTCGCGCCCGTCCTGTGACTCGGGCCTGCGGCTTTCGAGCACCACCAGGCCTATAACCGACGCCTCGCGGCGGATCGGGACGACGGTCTGGGTGCGCGCCCCGGGCAGCAGACCGGGCCGGAGGTCGTCCAGGGCCGTGCGCTGGGGCTGGCCGGTCTCGACGGCGGTGTGCATGGAAGGCTGTTCGAGCGGGAGGGGAGCCTCTTTGTACGTCTGCTCGATTTCATCGTAGCCCTGCTGGGCCATCAATTTCATGCCGTGCCCTTCCAGCACACCGATCAGCCCGGCCTCGGAATTGGACTGGCGCAAGGCCCATTCGAGGGTGATGCGCATGGCGCGCGCCACGTCCAGGCTGGCGTTGAGTTCGCGGTCAATGCGCTGCATGACCGAGAGTTCCTCCACGCGGTCGCTCAGTTCCTGGTCGGTCAGGGTGTACAGGCGGGCGTTCTCGATGGCGACCGCCGCCTGCCCGGCGAAGGCCGCCAGCAGGTTCACGTCGTCTTCGACGAACGGCAGGCCGTCCTTGCGGTTGATGACCTCCAGCACGCCGATGACGCGCTCCTTCACCTGCAGCGGCACGGCCAGGATGGCGCGCGTCACGAAGCCGGTGGTCTTGTCGGTGTCGGACCACCAGGCGGTCGTCTCCTTGACGTTGTTGGCGATGACCGGCTGCCGGGTCTGGACCGCTTCGCCGACGATGCCCGTCCCCGGCGCCAGGCGCTGGCCCACCAGGTCGCTGGCCACCGGGCTGATGACCACGCGGAAGACCAGTTCGTCGGTCTGTTCGTCCACCAGGAAGAGCGTCCCGGCCTCACAGTTCAGGATGGAGACCGCGCTTTGCAGGATTTTCTCCAGCAGGGGCTCGCTTTCCAGCGTGCCGGTCAACTGGCGGGTGATTTCGTTCAGGATGGTCAACTGGTGGGCGCGCTGTTCCGTTTCCTGCAGCAGGCGGGCCTTGACAATGGCGCCGGCCGCCTGGTCGGCGATGGCTTGCAGGAGTTCCATCTGGCCGGGGGTGTAGGTGACGCTGGCGTCCCGGCTGCCCACCGAGAGAGCGCCGATGGTCTCCTTGCCGGCATTCAGCGGGACGCCCACCCAGGCGTTGGTCTCCTGCGAGTAGGGCGTAAGGCCGTGCGCCTGGCACTCGCGCACGTAGTCGGAGGTCAGGAGCGGGTGGCGCGAGCGGATCACCTCCTGGCTCAGGCCGGTACTGGGCGGCAGGGGCAGGTTCTCGCGGTCGGTCAGGCGGTCGTCTTTTTCCAGGCAGAAGGCGAAGAAGTAATAATCGTTGTCTTTGTTGTACAACGTAATGTGCAGGTCGTCCACAGGCATGACCTGGTCGGTCTGGGCATAGATGAGTTCCAGGATGTCGTCGAAGGCCACGGTCACGTTCACGCCCTGGGCGATGCGCGCCAGGATGTTCATTTCGCGCACCCGGCGCTCCAGGTTGAAGATGACCTGGGCGCGCTCGATGGCGACTGCCGCCGCCGTGCTGACCTGGTCCAGGAAGGTCAGGTCAGCGCCGAGGTAATTCTCACCGGAGCGGCGCGGACCGAGGGCCAGCCACCCGATGGGACGCTCGCTGCCCGGCAGGGGCACGAAGAGCACGGCTCCCAGGATGCCCAGGCGCGGCCCGTCGGGCTTCAGTTCGGCGGGCAGGCCGCCTTCTTCGTAGACGATCGGCACGCGGGCGCGTCCGAGCGCCTGCGGCAGGGCATTGCTGGTATTGAATCGAATGTCGCTGGTCGGGCGGCCGTCTTCTCCCGCGGCAGCAACGTACAGGTCCGTGAGCGGGTCGTAGACGTAGACGTGCAGGCGCTCCGGCAGCAGGCTGTCGTTGACGTGCTGGCGCAGGGTGCGGACGATGGCCGCCAGGTCCACCGTGTTGGTCAGTTCGTGGCTGAACTCACGCTGGCGCTGCTCGTAGGCGCGCACGCCGCGGAAGAAGATGCGGTCAATGACCTGCTGCATCCGGTTGCGCAGGGGGTTGAGCGTCAGCGCCAGGAGGAAGACCAGCGCCCCGATGAAGATCGGGTTTTTCGTATCGAACGCCTGCCCGAAGATGAGCATCAGGCCGCTCACGATCAGGGCATACCCGCCCAGCGCCAGGATGGAAAGCAGGGCGTACAGCGCTCCCTGGCGGATGAGGAAATCCGTGCGGAACAGGCGCTGGCGCAGGATGGTATAGCCGGTCATGATGGGGAAAACCACCAGCGGCAGGAGCAGGGTTGGGCTGTAAGGCCACTCGTCAACTCCCAGGATGGGCGAGAGGGCTTTCTGGATGAACCATACGCCCAGCAGGCCAAACGACAGGAAGATGGCCGCCAGGATGGTGCGCGCCTGGCTCTGGACGACCGGCGAACGAGAAGACAGGACGCGGAAGAGAATGGCAATCAGGAAGAAGAGGATCGTTCCGCCGGCGAAGAAATAGATATATTTCCAGGCCTCTACGTAATCGAAGGGATGGGCGGTGTCGTAGATGGTCGTCGCGGCATAGACGGTCAGTCCCAGCGCAATCAGGTAGCCGATCCAGCGCAGGTAGGGATGTCTGCTGATCAGCCGCCCTTCCTGCGGGAAGGCCAGCGCCAGGTCCACCAGTGCCCCGCCGGCCATTGCCAGGGCGAGCGTCCAGCCGTACGACAGGAGGTGGGTGGTGAACAGGTCGAACAAGGCCCCGCAGGCGACCGCCACCGATGAAGCGAAGAGGGCAAAGGCGCGCCCGGCCGTCTGGGCGCGGCGCAGTCCGAAGATCCACAGACTGACCCCCAGATAGACCAGGCCGATCAGGTAGGGGATGTACAGGTACGAAATCTGGTCGCGCACCGGGAAGGTGTGCAGGGTAATCTCGTGCGTCTCGGTCTGCCCGGAGGGAGCGAGCAGGGTCACGCTGACCGTCACGCCGGCGGAGAGGTCTGAGAGGACCGCCCGCAGGTCCGAGGTCCGGGGCGTTTCGACCCCGGCCACCTGCATCACCCGGTAGCCCAGCCCGGGGACGTAGTCCAGCAGCGGCCAGGCCTCCGGTTCCGCCGGATTGACCAGGTTGACCATCATGGTCTGCTCGATAAATCCGCCCAGGAAGGGCAGGCGCAGCCAGTTGTATGCCAGGAAGGGCACGATGATGAACATAACCAGCGCCAGTCCCTGATAAACCAGGACGATGATTTGCAGGAAGCGGTTGGTGAAGCGGTTCAGGCGTTCGGAGTGGAACATAGGGAGTTCCTGATGTGAGTTGGAAAGGATTACAAACATTTTACACGACTTTCACCCCCCGACAACAACTTTATCATAACATTTTCGTGGAGATTACGATGAATACCCGACTGCTCGCCCGACTTGCCTCCCGCCTGCGCCGCCGAAAGGGCTTCGGCGCCCCTCGCCGGACCCTGAGCCTGCCTGCCGGTAGGCCTGCGCTGCTCCCCGTGCGCGTCGAACAATCGCCGCGCCCAAAATCGGGATTCATGCTATAAAGAAAATTTAGTAGGAATATTGGGAGTGCGGACTTTAGTCCGCCTTGCTCCAGCGGACTGAAGTCCGCACTCCATTTTGGGTTTTGAAGAAAGTGTGGAAGGCGACCCATGAAGAAAAGAATCTTGCCCCTGCTCGTCATGGCGCTCCTGGCCGTTACGCTGCCCGCCTGCAGACTCTGGCAGGCTGCCTCCCCCACGCCATTCATCCCCGCGCCCATGGCCGTCAGCCTGAACGTTCCCTACGCCGAGGCAGAGGGTGTGGACCCCAACCTGCTCAGCCTGGACATCTATTCCCCGGCTCCGGCGAGCGGCTGCCCGGTGATGGTCATGATCCATGGTGGCGGCTGGCGCCAGGGCGATAAGGCCAACGAGGATGTGGCTGCACTCAAGTCGCAGCATTTCGCGGCCCAGGGATATGTCTTCGTCAGCGTCAACTACCGCCTGTCGCCGGAGGTGATGCACCCGGTCCACGTGCAGGACGTGGCCGCCTCGCTGGCCTGGGTCTACCATAACATCTGGTCATACGGCGGCGACCCGGAGCGCATCTTCATCATGGGGCATTCTGCCGGGGCGCACTTGGCAGCGCTGGTCGCCACTGATGAGGGGTATCTCGAAGCCAACGGCCTCGACCTCAGCATCCTGAAGGGTGTTGTCCTTTTGGATGGGGCCGGCTACGACATTCCCTACATGATGGACAACGATTCGGTTATCCTTCGTTCAATCTACGAAGGCGCGTTTGGCACAAATCCTGCTGCCTGGGAAGACGCCTCGCCAGTTGCCCATGTTGAAACGGGAAAGAACATCCCACCTTTCTTATTGTTCTACGCCGGGAACCGCGAAGACAGCCGGGTCAACAGCCAGAAGCTGGCCGACCTGCTGACCGATGCCGGTGTGCAGAACTGGGTCGTCTCCGCGCCGGATAAAAATCACGGCACGATCAACGGCGACATCGGCAAGGATGGGGATTGGGTCACCGAGCGGATCATGGAATTTTTGGAGGAAATATCGCCGTAAAATGCGTGAAGACCTGCTATTGCATGGCGGGAAAAGGTCAATCTACTGCTTGACCTACAGCGTATCCTTCTGCAAATAGGTCTTATTCTGCCTCAGGAATTTCTGGATCGTAGACCGGTCTGAAGGGTCGAAGCGTTCGAGTTCTTCCGGGCGCGCCAGCGCTTCCACTACATCGCCGGCCGCGCCAAGTTCTTTTGCATGCAGGAGCATCTTCCCCAGGTAATCAAGGGAGATCTTCGTTCCCAGCCTGGAATTCGCAATCGCCAGTTCATACATCACCCAATGGCATTGATCTTCCAGCATGTCCTGGCTGATGATCGCATTCAGGATGTCCCGCGCCTCCCGATACCGGCCCAATTCATTCAAGGCGACTGCCTTGTAGTGAAGGGTGGAACCTTTCGACGGGACAATTTGCAGGGCCAGGTTTGCCGCCTCCAGGGCTTTTTCCGGGCTTTTCAGGGGCGGGTCCGAAATCGTGTACACGTCTGCCAGGTTGTTGAGGGCGTAGACGTTGTTCTTGTCCAACTCGAGCACCCGCTTGTATTCCCGGATGGCCTTGGCGAAATTTTCCTCGTCGTGGTAGACACCTGCCAGGCCGAGGATGGCAGGCCAGAAGGTCGGGCATTGCTCCAGGCTTTTACGATACGATTGCTCGGCCATTTCGTAATCATCCTCCGTGTGATACTCCGATCCCAGCATATAGTCCGGCAGCGCCTTGATTTGTGAAGAGAGATCCTCCACCTGCTTGCGGATTTCCACCTTCACCCCGAAGGCTTCGAGTTGGCTGATGTAGGGGAAAAGGATGGCGATTGCCAGGGCGGCCAGGATGGTCTCGATTTTCAAACCGGTCAACAGTTCCGGCTTGACGATCTTGACCACGACTGCCGCCAGGAAGACGACGGCCAGAATCCCGCAGATAAGCCGTACAAAATTCGTCCAGGTAAACAATTTCCCAAGCGTCAAATGCTCTTTCATATCAGTTTCCTTTCTCGAACGAGTCGGGCTGTAAAAACATCTTACTCTGGCTTGTCCTTTTCTTCGTCTTCTGCGAGTAGTTTCTCCACATCCACGTCGTAGTCCCCCCACTTGCTGCCGCTGGCGGTGGCAAAGATCATCTGGCTGGTGATTTCGGACTGTTCTTCTGCCTTGCGGACAGCCGCCCGGCGCTTCCGTGCAGCCTCCGGTGATACCTCTGCCTCCCCGTTTTCCACCGAAAGAATCCGCACCTCACGCAAATCCCCGACCGCATACGCGACCGTTTCCCCGGCGCGGCGCCCCAGCAGGGCGCGGCCGAGGGGCGCGGCCTCGTCCAGCAGCCCGGACCTGAGGTCGGCCTGCTTGCTGGTGACCAGGGTGAACTCGGCTCGCTCGGCTTCGCCGGAGATGCTCACCAGTTCCACGGTCACGCGCGAGTGGAGGGCGATGGGAGGGGCGCTCATGCCCCCATGATACCAAATAAAAACCTCCCGCAGGTTCTGATCCTTCGCTTTGCTCAGGACAGGCCTGCGGGAGATTCGATAGTATTTGACACTCGTCGCACAGAATTTGACATTTCATCTCTCTGAAAATGTCCCCAACTTTCCTAAAAGGAGTCCCATCATGCGCGACCTGCTCAAACGGTTGGGGATCGCCTCCCTGTATGCCATCGGCATGGCCTGGGTCGAATCGGCGGTGGTGGTCTACCTGCGCGTGATGATCGGGCGCGTAGACCCCTACCAGACTGACCCGCTGCCCATCACGGCCGGCCTGGGCTGGATCGAGGTGGGACGCGAAGCCGCGACACTGCTCATGCTCTGGACCGTCGGCTGGCTGGCCGGGCAGACATGGCGCGGCCGGGCGGGTTATGCCCTGCTTGCCTTCGGCGTCTGGGACATCTTCTACTACGTCTTCCTGGTCCCGATGAGCGGTTGGCCGCAGTCCCTGCTGGACTGGGATGTACTCTTCCTTATCCCGTTGCCCTGGTGGGGACCGGTGCTGGCCCCCGTGCTGACCTCCCTCCTGCTAATCCTGGGCGGGACGCTGGCTGCCGCGGGCGAGCAATTCCAGAAGCCTGCCTGGCCGCGCGGGTGGGCCTGGCTGCTGAGCGTCACCGGGGCGGGACTGGCGCTATACACCTTCCTGGCAGAGGCCATCCGGGCGCTGCCTGGCGGGGAGGCAGCCGTCCGCCAGGCGCTGCCGGTGTCATTCAACTGGCCGCTCTTCGGGCTGGCGTTGGCCTTGATGGCCGTGCCGATCCTGGATATGGTACGGCAGTTGTGGCGAAAGAGGACTGGCCTCTGGGGCTGATCATCGGGGAACCTTCCCCTATCTTGGGGGAACCTCCCCCGATCTTGGGGGAACCTCCCCCGATCTGGGGGGAACTTCCCCCGATCTGGGGGGAACCTCCCCCGATCTGGGGGGACTTTCCCCGATCTGGGGGAAGCCTTCCCCGATCTTTAGGGGACTTCCCCCAACCTTGGGGAAACCTTCCTCGATCCTGGGGGGACCCTCCCCGATTCTGGGGGGAACCGGAAGTGGATGGACTTTACGCTCAGGCGATGGAACCGGGCGTCATTTATAACATGAAGAAGCGTACCTGGCACACCGTCGTCCTGAGCCGGGACGCCTCGGTGCTGATCATGGAGAATGCCGATACGGGCGGGCACAACACGCAAACTTGCGAACTCCGCCTGAAGCAGCGGAGGTTTATCCGGGAGGCAGTTCGACTCGACCGCACTGCAAGGCGTGGGCCGCGCCGGTGAAACCGGGTTTGGAGGTTGGGACAGGGTTCTGCAAGCCAGGCAGTGTAATGGGAATAGCCTCTCGAAAGCACTCGCCCTCTCCGAATGGACTCAGGATTGTTTCCGCTGCCCGCAGCAATAATTTCCGATATTCCCGTACATTGACTGTCCTCGGATCCATTTCGCCTCTCAGATCCCAGGCGCGGACGCCGGGCTTGCCCAGGGTGTAAACGAAGCGCACAGCCTGACCAGGACGGAGGGACTTGCCTTCTTCCTTCAACTGGCGGGCGGCGATGGCTGCCGGGGAGGGCGAGCGGTAACACTCCAGTTCGCGGCTGAGGGTCTGGCGGACGATCAACTTTTTGAGCGGGATGCGTCCCAGGCGCAGGTCTGCCAGCCTGGCGCGAAGCAGGGAGCGAGCGGCAGGAAACAATTCCGCAAGCGCATCCGCAGAAGGGGCGCGCGCCAGCAGGTCGAGCAATTCCTGCTGCGTTTCACGCACGAAAGCGGGCGTGTCATGACGGCGCAGCTCGATGCCGCGCGCCTTGATCTCCCCGTTCTGGAAGACACCGAAATAGCGGTTCGGCACCGGCACACGGGCATCCACTTTCGAAGGCAGGAAAGCCACCCAACGGAAGATCCCGTCCAGGGCAATGGGTAAGCCGGTGCGGGAAAGGATCTCGTCCAGCAGGGGCTGGTAATCGGCTGGCGTGCGCAAGCCCGTCTTCTTGACCCACATTCCATCCACGTACAGGTGCAGCACTTCACAGCCCAGGTCTTCGGCGGCTTCCTTGGCGCGCAGCAACGCCTCCCGCCCGTAGGCTGTGACCGCCTCGTGCGCCTCGATGCGCCCGAAACGGGCGTTCTTGTAGCCCATATAACCGAAACAAGTCACCAGCAGCCACTTGTAAGCCGCTGTCCAGGCCTTGTAGCGCTTGCGGCGCGGGTCCGATTTGGGCATGGTCAACAAGGCCAACTTGAGCGCAATGCGTTTCTGCAAGAGCGGTTCGAGCGTTTCAGGAACCAGCCCGCGCTCGGGGCGCGTCAACGGCAAGCCGGTATGCGGGTCGTACTGGCCGGGCAGGATGGTCTCCGGGGAGATGTTGAAGTGCTCCATGATGCTCGGATACATCGAGACGAAATCCACTTCGGCGACATCCCGATGCAGCCCGACGGTCGGCTGGTAGACCATGCCTCCCATATCCGAGCGGATCATGTCGAGGGCGGTTTTCGTATCTTCGGCTTCCTGTTTGTGGAAGGGCACCATCACCCCCCAGCGGAGGGCGGTCAGGATCTGCATGGACGAAATACCTGTCCCCGGCGAGACGCGGGCGGCGGTCTGTACCGGCAAGCCGGTGATGCGGGCCATCTCGAATACGCCCTCCAAACCATAATCGTGGTACATCACGGTGTTGTAAATATCCACATGCAAACGCCCGGAGAGGAGCACCTGCCCGCCGCGGTAGATTACCTGTCCGTACGCATAGTAAGTGCGCTGGTCCTTGCGGGTGATGCGCCCGGAAGGGTCGCGGTTGAGCGGCAGCCGTAAACCGGTCTCTTCGGAGAGTTCGAGCAGGTGGGGCAGGAGCCAGGTGTCGCCCCAGGTGGTCAGAAGCATGTCGGGGTCATACTCTGCGAGGACGGCGTGCAGTTTGTCTAGAAGCCCCTCGGCAGGCGCAAGCGGCTGGCGGAAACGGGAGCCGTTGTAACTAAGGAGGATGCTTTCCGGTTCGGCATGGAATGGGTCGCGGTCAGGCTCCATCATCACCGTGCGTAACGGCGGGTAATCCGGGTCGAGGTCCCAGGGCGAACTGGCCGGGGCAATGGAGCGGATGACACTGCCATCCACTTCTGCCCGGACGCGCCCCAGCGAGAAGACGCCATAAGCCGCTCCATAGCGCAGGGAAAGTTTTATATCGGTGTCGTAGTACGTCAGGGATGGGAAGACCTGAGACATGCGCCGGAACAGCCGCGACAGGTCGGGAGTGTTCTGGACTTCCACTGCCAGCACGGTCACCGGCCC
>JBFMCM010000064.1:0-7831 GCA_040754355.1 Chloroflexota bacterium
TACCTGGAGGCCTCCGCCCCGCGCGGGGAGTAGGGAATGTGTCATTGCGAGGAGGGTTGAGTAGGCCGAAGGCCGTATCGAAACCCGACGAAGCAATCCCCTCGTGTGCTAAAAGAATGTTTCCTTGACTACCAAAATCTCGTATGACCAAACCTCTGCCTCTCTTGACCCTCCTCTCCCTCCTGCTCGCCTCCTGCGGGACCGCGACGCCTGCCCCCACGGAAGAGGCCTTTGCGACCCCCTCTGCGACATCCACCCCCAGCCTCTCCCCAACTGAAACGCCCACCTTCCCCACGCCGACGTTCACGCTGGTGCTTATCCCCGGGACGCTGACGACGCAGGTCAACGTGCGCTCCGGCCCCGGGACGACGTACGAGTCCCTCGGCTTGCTGGACACGGACGAGACGGTGCAGGTCAACTTGCAGAACGAAACCGGAGCTTGGTACCGCATCCTCTACCCGGCCGCCCCGGACGGTTTCGGCTGGGTGGCGGCGCAATACGTCAGCCTGCCGGAAGGTTCGGAAGTGCCGCGGGATGTCACCCCGACCCCCGCCGGCCCGACCGGGCGCGTGCTGATCCGCCTCAACGTCCGCTCCGGGCCGGGGACGACCTTCGAGACCCTCGGCATGCTCGAAGCGGATACCATCGTCGTCCTGGCGGCAAAAAACGCCACCGCCTCCTGGTTCCAGATCGAGTATCCTCCCGGCTCGGAGGAACGCGGCTGGGTGACGGCGCAGTACGTCCAGACCGATTACTCCGCCGACCTGCCCGTGGTGGACGAATTCGGCCAGCCGGTCAGCACCGGCACACCCGGCGCGACCCCCGTCCCGATGACGCCCACGCCCACGATTGGCCCGGCTGTGGAGGATGGTGATTCCTCCACCAACCCGGCGGTGAGCATCCTCTTCTCGTCAGGCGGCACGCGCAAGTTCACCTATTCCAGCCAGGTCTCCGCGCCCGGCGGGGACGCGGCCGACTGGGTGGAGTTCACTCCATTTGCCAGCCTGCCCGGTGCGGACGCCCGCCTGCTGGTTACGCTCGTGTGCGCGGGAAATGGGACAGTAGATGTGGAGTTGTGGCAGGAGGGCACACCTCTCCCAGCCTGGGGGACGCTAGCGTGCGGCGACAGGGATCGGGTCCTGACCCTGCCCGCCGGGATTGTCTATCAGTTTCGTCTTTCAGTCGCAAACGGGGATGATTTACGCCTCGTCCAATACAGCCTGACTGTTGATAACCTGCCCTAGCCGAAACAGCGTTTCTATCCTTCTCCCCTTACAACTCAATCTGCACTTTCAACATGCCGTTCTGCGGGTCAATATCGAAGGAGGTAAAGCCTGACGCCCGGCACAGTTTGATCATCGCGTCGTTATCGGGCGACATCAGGGCGATGACGCGTTTGATCTTCTCGTCGCGGCCGATCTGCAGGATGCGCTCCAGCAATTCCCTGCCCAATCCCTTGCCCTGCCAGGTATCGCTGATCAGCATGGTGAAGCGGGCTTCGTCGTCCGTGCCGCGCAACTTGCTGAGGCGCGCCACGCCCAAGATGACCTTTTCGCCGCCCTCCTCGCCCTCGACGACCAGTGCGATCTCGCGGTCGTAGTCGTTGTGGGTCATGCGCGCCAGGCGTTCGTGCGTGGTGCGCGCGTTGAGCCCGCGCGGCGAAAGGTAGCGCATGACCACGGTCCGTTCGGACAGGGCGGCGTGGAAAGCCTGCATCAGCATTTCGTCTTCGGGGCGGATGGGGCGGATGACGACCTGCGCGCCGTCCTTCATCGTCCAGGGAGCGGCGTACTGGGCCGGGTAGGGACGGATGGCCAAGCGAGGCAGTTCGTTTTCGTCCCCGGCCTCATGGAGCAGGAGGCGCGCGTCCAGCGCCAGCAAACCCTGCGGTGAAGCGATCAATGGATTGATGTCCAACTCCTTGATCCAGGGCTGCTCGGCGACGAGTTGGCTGAAGTGCACCAGCAGTTCCTCCAGAGCGGGGATGTCCACCGGCGGGCGGCCGCGCACGCCTTTGAGCGCCTCGAAGATCTTCGTCCGCTCGATCATGCGGCGGGCCAGGGTGGTATTGAGCGGCGGCAGACCGAGAGAGCGGTCCTTGAAAACCTCCACCAGTTGCCCGCCCATGCCGAAGAGCACCACCGGACCGAACTGGGGGTCGATGCTGGAGCCGATGATCAATTCATAGCCTTCCAGCGAAACCATCGGCTGGACGGTGACTCCCAGGAAATCCGCCGCGCTGGCCTTGGCCGTCACGCCATCACGAATGGCTTCGAAAGCCTCCCGGACGGCCTGCCCGTCCTTCAGGTTTAACCGGACGCCGCCCACGTCCGTTTTGTGGGTGATTGTCTCGGAGTGCAGTTTCAGCACCACCGGGTAGCCCAGTTCTTCCGCTTTTGCCACCGCCGTTTCCACGGTTTCAGCAATAAAGGTGGGCACGGTCGGGATGCCGTAGGTGCCCAGCAATTGCTTGGATTCGGCTTCCGTCAGCAGGAACCGGCCGGAGCGGCGCGCCTGCTGGAGAATGGCCGCGGCAGCCTCCCGGTCGATGTGCGCCGCGTCGGCCTGCGGCAGGCTGACTGTCTCGTACAGCGCCTGCAGGTTGTCGTTGTATTTCCACATATAGGCAAAGGCTTCGGCCGCGGTGTCGGGATAGAGGAAGGTCGGGATGCCTGCCTGGTTGAGAATGCTCTCGCCGGCGGCAATCACCTGCCCGCCCGACCAGGAAGCCAGGATGGGCTTGTCGTAGCGCCGGGCATACTCTTTGAGCGCCTCGGCTGTGGCGGTTGGATCGGTCATGGCCTGCGGGGTCAGAATCACCAGCAGGCCGTTGCTGTTCTCGTCCTGCGCGGCCGCTTCCAATGCCTGGGCATAGCGTTCGGGGGAGGCGTCGCCGAGGATATCCACCGGGTTGTTGTGACTCCACTGGGGAGGCAGGATGTCGTTGAATTCTTGCATCGCCTGCGGGGAAATTTCCGCCAGTTTACCGCCGTTGGTGATGAGCGCGTCGACTGCCAGCACGCCCGGACCGCCCGCATTGGTCAGGATGGTGAGATGCGGCCCGGCGGGTCGCGGCTGCTTGGAGAGCACCTCGGCCATGGAAAAGATCTCGCCGATTGTGTTCACGCGCAGCACGCCGCAGCGCCGGAAGGCGGCCTCCAGCACCTCGTCCGAACCGGTCAGCGAGCCGGTGTGGGAGGCGGCGGCGCGCGCCGCGCCCTCGGTGCGTCCGGGCTTGATGACGATGATGGGCTTGGTCAGGGCCACCTCGCGGGCTGCCGACATGAACGAGCGCGCCTCGCCGATGGTTTCCATGTACATGACGATGCTGTTGGTGTGAGGGTCATCGCCGAGATGGTAGATCAGGTCGCCCCAGTCAACATCCAGCATCGAACCGATGGAGACGAAAGCCGAAAAACCGACATGCTCCTTGAGCGACCAGTCGAGCACGGAGGTGCACAATGCACCCGATTGGCTGATGAATGCCACGCTGCCGGGACGGGCAGTGGCGGTGGCAAAAGTGGCGTTCAGGCCGGTGAGCGGGTTCATCACGCCCAGGCAGTTCGGGCCGATGACCCGCATCCTGCCGCGCCGGGCGTGTTCCAGGATCTGCGCTTCTAGCCTGGCTCCTTCCGGGCCGACCTCCTTGAAGCCGGCCGATATGACGATGGCTCCCATCACCCCGGCCTCGACGCACTCTGCGATGATCCCCGGGACGGTGGGCGCGGGTGTGACGATCACCGCCAGGTCCACTGGTTCGGGAAGGTCCTGGATGCGCGGATAGGCCTTGATGCCCAGGATGTTGGTCCGATTGGGGTTCACCGGGTAAACCGTGCCCCCAAAGGGGCTACTGATCAAATTCCATATTACGGTGCGTCCCACGCTGCCGGCCTTTTCGGTCGCGCCGATCACCGCCACGGTTCCCGGCGAGAAGATGGGCTGCAGGGAACGGGGGGTGTAGCGATATACATCATGCGCCGGATCGAAGGAAGACTGAGAGCGTTGCTCGGGAGGAGTGGTCATGGTGTATCCTTACTTGGAAAGTAAAATTACCCTGAGGCTGCAAAATAATCAAGAATGGACATGCTCATTATACATGAAACGATGGGAAGGCCATTTTTCCCCTCACTTTGTGGGAGTGGCAGCCATAATGGGCTACAGAGTACTGCGCAAATAAGTTAACCCAAATCTGCATTTCCTGCCTGTTTCTGGGCTGTTCAAGTTCAGGTATTTTTGCAGGAAGCAGTAAAAGAACTCCATCACTGAGACACGGAGTTCACAGAGTTTCAAAAGAACACCTCTCCGTGTTCTCGGTGTCTCCGTGGTGAAAAGAAGCGGCTAGCCCACAAGATTATCCACTCCCGGCACCGACCGGGCTTGCCGGGGAGTTTATCTCCTTACATTTGGCTAACAAAACTGTCATGGATAATAGTCCTTAAGTCCTACCTGCCTGCAGGAAGGGAATATGTACAATAAACAGTAACCGACTGCGCAATTGGAGAAGTTTTTTGGTAAGGAGGTATCCCATGAAAACCAAACTCATTGCATCTGTTATCGGGCTGGCAGTTTCCCTGGCGATGACGCTGGCCGCCTGTGGGGGCGGCATCATTCCCGGCACCGGTCCGGCGCTCGTGGACACGGCCAGCCTCAGCGAACTCGAAGGAACGGTCCAGATCAAGAACCCGGACCAGGCGGAGTTTTCCGCCGCGGCGAACGGCGGCACGCTCCAGGTCCAGGGGCAGATCCGCACCGGCTCCGACGGCCGCGTCCGCCTCGACCTGTCCACAGGCACCATCGTGCGCGTTGCCCCGGACAGCCTGTTCACGCTCGAATCCAACGAGCAGCAGGACGGCAGCCTGTTCACCCGTCTGCTCATGCAGGCCGGGCAGGTCTGGGTCATCCTGAACGGCGGGCAGATGGAAGTCCAGACTCCCTCCGGGACGGCCTCGGTGCGCGGTTCCTTCATGTCGGTCTGGGTGGACCCGGTAACGGAGGACGTTTGGGTGACTTGTCTCGAAGGCTGGTGCCAGGCCGAGAACCCCACTGCCATCATGGACATGGTGGCGGGTGAAGGCGCCATGCTCTACAGTTTCGACCCCGAGGGGAACGTCCCGCCTCCGCCGCCCCAGTTACGCTACTTGAGCCAGGAGGAGATTGACGCTTTCCTCGCCAACAACCCGGAGGCACAGGAAATCATGAACGCGATCATTGCCACGGCTTCGGCTTTGCCGCCGCTGTCCTCCGCGGCGACGCCCACCCCGGTGGACTCCTGCTTCGAACTCGGCCTGCCGGAGAACGGCTCACAGGTGGCTGCGGAGGGTCTCATCCAGTTCGACTGGTACGACCAGGCAGACGCTTACAAGTACATCATTACGATTATTAAACCCAACGGCGCCGAGAAATCGTGGATCGCCTGGCGGAGTTCCATCCAGATTGACGCCCTCGACCTGCCGCTGGAGGGGGTGTATTCCTGGTCGGTCACTACCTACGACGCGAACATCCATCCCATTTGCACCAGCGATACATGGACCTTCAGCAAGCCAGCCACCCTGCCTCCCCCGGAAACAACCTGCTTCGAACTGATCAGCCCAGATGAAGGAGCCGAACTGCCGGAGACCGGTGCGATCACATTCGCCTGGCAGGAACTGCCCGGGCGCTACAAGTTCGTCATCACCATCACCAAGCCGGACGGCAGCGAGTTCTCGAAGATCGTCTGGACGAACAGTTACACGCTCCAGGCGGAGTCGCTGCCGTTGGGTGGCACCTACCAGTGGCAGGTGACAGCCTATGATTCAAACATTCGCCCCATCTGCACCTCCGGTCCGCGCACTTTTACCAAGCCCGGCACGCCCATCCCGATCCCGGACGAGAGCGGCTGCGTGACCCTGCTCACCCCGGCGAATGGCGCCGCACTGGATGCCGATGGTCCGGTGGAGTTCACCTGGAGCGCCCACCCGCAGGCGTACAAATATCTCATCTACTTCAAGGGACCCAACGGGTACACAGCCTCCATGATCGCCTGGACGCCTTACCATCTCCGCTACATGGGTTCCCTGCCGGAGGGCGGCACGTACGAGTGGTGGGTCACGGTCAAGGACGGCAATTTGAACCCGGTCTGCTCCAGCGTGCATTTCACCTTTACGAAGCCGCAGGCGACCCTGCCGGAAGTCACGCCGGGCGGGACCGGCGAGTTCTGGAATCAGTCCGGCCCGACCGGGAATATCTCAGCCTGCAATGCCACCTTCTTCGTGGACACCAACGCCCCGGCCGGCGCGATGGTCAAGGTCATCTATTCGGAGAACCCGGTCCCCAATGGATACACAGACCCGCACTACATCCTCAGTCACCAGGGGGGCACGAAATATGGCAAAAATGTGACCTTCGACGGGTTCCCCGCCGGGAAGACGGTCTACTGGCGTTTTGCCATCATAGACGGCGGCGTGTACACCCACGATGCGAACGTCTATAGTTTCGTCTCGCCCGGCTGTCCGTCCGGATCGTCGTCCGACACGCCGACGACCTTCTCGAACGGGAGCGGACCGGCGGCCAGTTCCACCACTTGCACCAATCACTTCCAGGTGGACGCGGTGGACCCGGAAGGGCTGCAGTATGTCAAGGTGGCGTACAAAGTGTACGATACCAGCGCGAACATCGTCGAGGAGAGTTACCAGCACCTGTCGTACCAGAGCGGGGATACCTGGGCCGGTGACCTGTCGATTCCGCTGCAGCCGAATTACACGGTTTCCTGGTGGTTCTGGGCGATAGACAACCACGGGAACAGTGCCTACTCGGACGAGCAGTCCTTTATTTACACGGGAGGGTCAGCCTGCCCGTAATCGTTTGAATATCCTGGAGTGCAGGCTTTAGTCCGCTTGAATCCAGTGGGCTGAAGCCCGCACTCCGCTTCTCTTCCTCAGTGTGCCGGAGACTTCCTCCGGCGCACTTGCTTTATAATATTGCTATGAAACCTCTCCGGCGTTTCCGGCTCGATTTACGGCTCATCCTCCTGCTTGGGATTACCCTGCTATTCCTGGTGCTGGAGGTCTTGAGCGCCATCCCTGGCGTCATGGCCCCGCTGGAGCGCGTCGAACTTGCCACGCGTGACGGAATGATGCGCCTGCGCGGCGTCCGGGCGCCGCATCCGGACATCGTCATCGTGGCGATTGACGATTTCTCCTTCAACTGGACCGGTTACCAGTGGCCCTGGCCGCGCCTCTACCTGGCGCAGTTGGTGGAAAAGTTGAACGAATCCGGGGCGCGGCTCATCGGCGTGGACGTCTTCCTGTTCGAGCCCGGCTACGACGCCGGCGGGGACGAGGCCCTGGCGGCTGCGTTGAGCCAGGCGCCTCAATCCGTGGCGGTTGTGCAAATCTTCGAGGACGAAGACCAGGGCCTGGTCACGCTGAAACTGCCCCTGCCGGTCTACCGCCCCGGGCTGGACGGCCTCGGCCTGACGGGAGTGAACTTGGACGACGACGCCATCGGCCGCGGCCTGCAAGCCTTCGATACCTTCGGCAGCGACGTCTATTACCACTGGGCTTTCGAGACCGCCGCCCTAGTCCTGGGTGTTGACCGTCCCTCCATCGCCTCCGGCAAACTGGTCTTCAACGGGCAGACCATTCCCATTTCCCGCGGCCGCTTCCTGGTGGACTTCGCCGGCCCGGCCGGCACCTACCCGACCTATTCCGCCGCCAACGTGGTGGACGGCCTGGTGGACCCGGCTGTTTTTGGCGACAAAATCGTCCTCATCGGTGCCACCAGCATCACGCTGCACGACGTCTACCCGACCCCCTTCTCCGCCTCCGAGCCGATGCCGGGGGTGGAAATCGTC
>JBFMCM010000065.1:0-4127 GCA_040754355.1 Chloroflexota bacterium
GGGCGCAAAACGCCCGCACCCCTTTTTTCGCACAACTCCCTCCCCGAATCGGGGAGGGGCTGGGGGTGGGGTTGATTTCTAGGGAGTACAATTTCTGGATACCAGACAATTACTTTGAGAAGCCTTCGGATTATGGTATCCTTAATCAACACATCAACCTGCGGGAGAAATTATGTACATCGCAATCGAAGGTGTCATCGGCGTCGGCAAGACCACCCTGGCGCGGCTTCTTCAGCCGGCCTTTGATTCCGAAATCCTGCTCGAGGTCTTCGAGGAGAACCCCTTCCTCTCCGACTTCTACAACGACCGCGAGCGCTACGCCTTCCAGACGCAAATCTTCTTCCTCCTCAGCCGCTACCACCAGCAGCGCCGCGCCGTCCCGGAAATCCTGGCCACCGGCAAGCCGCTCATCGCCGACTACACCTTCGCCAAGGACGCCCTCTTCGCCCGCATCAACCTGAAGAACGACGAACTGGTCGTCTATCACCAGGTTCACGAGGCCCTGGCCGAAAAGATCGCCCTGCCCGACCTGCTCGTCTACTTGCGCGCCAGCACCGACACCCTCATGCAGCGCATCGCCACACGCGACCGTTCCTACGAGCGCAACATGGAGCGCGGCTACATCGAGATGCTCAACCAGACCTATGATGATTTCTTCTCCCGTCCCTACGACACGCAAGTGCTGACTATTGACACCGACCCGCTCAATTTCGTCCGCCAGCCGGAGCATCTCAACATCATCGAGAACCGCATCCGTGAGACGCTCGGCCTGAGTCCCTACCAGCCGGCCCTGTTGAGCAAATAGGGGGAGACCATGCGCATCACGAAAGAGACACTCATCCGCATCGCCAAGGAAACTGCCATGAAACGGGCCTTCTCGGACCGGGAACTGGTGGCGGCCTATCTCACCGGTTCCCTGCGGACGGAAAACCCGTTCCTCGGCGGCGCGACCGACATTGACCTCGTCTTCGTCCACGCAAACAAGCCCAAAGTCCGCCGCGAGATCGTCCCTGTGACGCCCGAAATCCACCTCGACATCACCCACCACCCGCGCACAGATTACGACAAGCCGAAAGAACTGCGCGTCCACCCCCGGCTGGGGCCGGAACTCTACGACCCGCTGCCCCTGCACGTCACCCAGCACTTCTTCGAGTTCGTCCAGGCCGGGGTGCGCGACAAGTTCCACGAACCCGTCAATGTCCTCGCCCGGGCCAGGAAAGCCGCCGAGGAGTCCCGCCAAATCTGGAGCGGACTGCAATCCAGCCCGGCCTCCGGCCCGGACCTCCTGCTGGCCTACCTGGAAGGCGTCCGCCTGGCCGCGGATGCCGTCGCCCTGCTGACGGGCGGTCCGCTGGCCGAACGGCGCTTCCTGCTGCAATTCCCGTCCCGGGCCGAGGCGGCCGGGGCGCCCGAACTGGCCGAGTCGCTGCTGGGTATGCTCGGCGCGGACGAGGCCGACGCCGGGTCGCTGAAGGCTTGTCTCGCGGCCTGGGAGAAGGACTTCGCGGCCGCGACGGGCAGGCCGCGGGTCGAGGCGCGCATCGCCGCCCCCCGGCTGGCGTATTACAAACTGGCCGCCGAGTCCATGCTGGCAAGCGAGTCGCCGCAGGCGATTTTATGGCCGCTGCTGCTCACCTGGACGCTGGCCGCGCAGTCCCTGCCGCCGGCTCGCCAGGCCGCCTGGGAGTCGGCCTGCAAGGGGCTGGGGCTGATTGGGGCTGGCTTCGAGGAGAAAGCCGCCGGGCTGGATCATTTCCTGGATTTCGTCGAGGAAATGCTCGAAAAAGCGCCGGCCTAGCGCCCATATCTGGGCAGCGCGGAACGGCCAATGGGTTCGAAAACTGTGGATAACTGCCTGTTTTCTGTGGATAACCCGCGCGGTCTGTGGAGAAATCGGACAATTGTTCGATTTTTAGACCCCCATATCTGGCGAGGCGCCGCGGCGAAATCCAAAATGTGGATTTGTGGATAAACCTGTGGATTATGCGTGGATGATTTCTGATAACTTTTCTGCCGTTTTCCACAGGCCGGAAAGCGGGCCCTCTCAAAACTGCCGCCATATTTGGGCCTGCGCACAACCATCACGCCAGATGTTGGACCGACCGCCATCTTTCCACATATCCACAGGCTCTACTGCTAATACTAAATTCATTAACTTTATAAATTAATGTGTATGAATTACTCTGTTGGTAAGAATTGAGAAAAGTGTCGTTGCGAGGAGGGTTGAGTAGGCCGTGTTGGTCGAGCCTGTCGAGACCAGGCCGTATCGAAACCCGACAAAGCAATCTCCATGCTCGCGAGGAGTTTGCTTCACCCCGCTGGGCGCAATATATTGCGCCCCTACAAAAGAGGCGGGGCTCGCAATGACACGCTCCTTCGAGAGGAAAAATGACTCTCTTCCGTTTCGATGAACTGACCTGGCCGGAGGTGGCGGCCCTGCCGCGCGACCTGCCGCTCGTCCTGCCTTTGGGAGACGGCTACGACCTCGCCCAACTCTCGGTTTTATTAGGGACGGGCGAGATCGGCCTCCTGCCGGCCATCCCCTTCGGCTGGAGCGGGAGCGGGCTGGAGGTCCGCCCGGAGATTTTCGCGGATTTGGTGCGCAACCTGACCTCGAACCTGCTGGAGGACGGTTTCAGCCGCGTCCACATCCTCGCCCCCGATCCTTCTGCTTTCCCTGGCATCCAGACCCTTTCCCTGCCGCGGACGACATCCCCAACGCTCCTGCCCCCCGATGGCGAGCGCGACAAAGTGGTCATCCTGCCCATCGGCCACACCGAGCAGCACGGCTACCACTCCCCGCTTTCCACCGACACGCTCATCATCGAGGCCGTCGGCCAGGGGACGGCAAACGCCGTCCCGGAGCAGGCGGCCTGCCTGCCGGTCTTCCCGTACGGGGTCAGCACGCACCGGCGTTCGTTCCCCGGCACGTTCAATGTTGGCGGGCGGACCTTCGAGGACTTCTGGCTGGCGGTGGTGGACACGCTCGCCGCGCGCGGCTTCACGCGTTTCTACCTGATGAGCGGACACGGCGGCAACTCGTCGTTTTTGGTGAACGTGGTCAAGTACGCCGGGGAGAAATACCCGCAACTCTTCTGCGCCACCTCGTTCCTGTACCTTTCCGGGCCGAAGGGCGCCGCCGCCCTGGAAGCGAAACGGGAGTCGCCGCCCGGCGGCATGGGCCACGCCTGCGAACTGGAGACCTCCCTCGTCCTGCACCTGCGCCCGGACCTGATCCATCTGGAACGGGCGGTGGACGAAACGGACTTCATCGCCACCCCGTCCTACTACATGGACTGGATCGAGGGCGGCGCCCTGACTGCCAACCCGCCCTGGGAGGACGACACCCGCACCGGGGCCTACGGAGCCGGCAGTTTGGGCACAGCGGAAAAGGGCGAGTACTGGCTGGATGTCGCCATCGAAGAGAAAGCCGATCACGTGGCCGAAATCCACGAGCAGTACCGGCGGAGGCGGGAACGCAGGAAGAAGGGAAGTTGAAAGGTTGTGCTATACTGGTTTTAATTTGGTGCAGTCCATAAGACATTGAGCCGCAGAATGGCGGCTGAATACGTAGTTAGCTGGCAATTATCACTTGATGTTCCTTTTCGTCGAGGAGAAGAACATGAACGCATTACGCCAACGCACATTTCAAACACTTAGAGTAATTCTTGGCATTGTGGGGGCATTGATTTTAGGTGTTGTTGGTACCGTTGTTGGTAACATCGGAGGGCTAGTTATAAACACCACAATCCTTGACAAACTACCTTTTAAAATTGGATTTCTGCCATTGGAATGGGTTATCGCGATTCCACACTTATTCATATTAGGAGGGCTAACCGGAATAATTATCTTTGTGTTGTACCTTATACATAAGAAAGGGAAAGTAAATTGGAGCGTTTCATTCCTAATCATTGCTGTTATCTATTTTGTAGTCTCCCTTGCCTCTTATCTACCTTTTCTTAGGTTTTCAAGCAGGTATTACTCATATTCATTAGTGGAAACAGGAAGCATAACCAATATTGTTGTTTTTGGAATGTACCTGCGACACAAAATTAATAAACTAAGCTGGGGGTACTCATATATTTTAACAACAGTGGTATGTTTTTGTGTTGGTTTATTCCTTTTTA
>JBFMCM010000066.1:0-24857 GCA_040754355.1 Chloroflexota bacterium
GCGTTTTTATGGGTGCTTTTCCCATACTTAAATCGGTGATTCAACGAATTTACTGCGCAGACTTATTTTTATACACTAAGGTTGAAAGTCGGATCTATAGAAAAAGGAGGCAGCCATGGAAAGCACACTGTTTGTAATCTTATTGACCCTTCTGCGATTGCTCATTCCAGGAGCAGTGCTCCTGGCTGTCGGTGAAGTCATTCATCGCCGCGAAGAACGCCAGGCATAAACGAAAGGCACATCGTGGATAGCGGTCTCAATATACTCATTGGCCTGGTAATCCGAATCGGAATCCCGGTCGGCATTTCGTTGCTGGTATTCTTCCTGCTGCGACGATTGGATGCTCGCTGGCAGCGGGAAGCCAATGTTCAGCCATTGGTGATCGAGGAACAAAAGCCTTGTTGGGAATTAAAAAAATGTATAGCGTCAAAACGTAAATCTTGTCCCGCCGCTGCTCAGCCGGACATCCCGTGCTGGCAGACATTCCGCTCGAAAGACGGCCTCCTCAAGGAGGCTTGTTTGGATTGTGATGTGTTTCGGCAAGCGCGAGCACTAACACTCTCCCAACCTGCATGAAGGAGATGCGAAAAATGACCCAATTGGGAAGGCTCATGTTTTCATTGACAGTTGCCCTGGTAGCAGCCGGAGCCGCACTGGCAATCGTCGAAGCCAAATCAGAAACGGTGGCACCTGTCCAGCAAACGCTCAACTGCGGCAACTGCCACGCAGAAACCCAGGAGGCCTGGCACGCTGGGGCGCACGGACTGGCTAACCGGGATACTCTTTTTGCAGATGCCTGGGCAGAACAGGGTCAGCCAGGCGCCTGTTTGGTATGCCATGTGACCGGATATGACCCCTCCACCGGGACATGGAAACAGGATGGAGTTTCGTGCGAGGCCTGCCACGGGCCGGCGAATGTCAACCATCCCGCCGAACCGATGCCGGTCCAGGATCCGGCTGAATTATGCGGACACTGTCATAGTGATGCACGCTTTGGCTGGCAGGAATGGCAAAGCAGCACGCACTATCAACGCAACATGACCTGCACCATCTGCCATGATCCGCACACAGCCTCCTTAAAGACTGTAGAGGGACAGGGCGAGGAAGGTCATTCAGCATTGTGTATCAATTGTCATCGCCAATACAGCATGAATTTCTCCTACTCTGTTCACAAACAGGCGGGCGTCAATTGCATTGACTGTCACCTGCGCCACTATGGCGAGCAGGCGGACCGGGATGTTCATACCATGCCTGATCATAGTTTCACTGCCAATCTCGATTCCTGCAACGCCTGCCACGCCAGTGAGATGCACACCGCTTCTGACGAATCATTCGCGGACCCCGCGGCGATTGATATATCCCAATCAGGACCGGCAGAACCCGGCCAAGTTTCGGATAGACCTTCACCGCTCAGTCCTTATGGATATGCGGGACTGGCTGGCTTGCTTGGCCTGGCGGGCGGGATGATCCTCTCCCCATGGTTGGATAGGCTGTACCGACGCGTGACAAGTGACAGCAGGAGGAAGCCATGAACGAGTCGAAACTGAACCGGCGCGATTTCCTGAAATTATCTGCCATTGGCGCGGCGGTAATCGGCGGTTTGAAAGTCATCCAATATGCTTCCGCCTCCGAGGCTGAGGCCGGGCTTCATCAGTTGGCAATGGTCATTGACCAGGGGAAATGTACAGGCTGCGGTTATTGCACGCTTGCGTGCCGGGCCCACAATGACGTGCCACCTGATATCTCCTGGAACGAGGTCTCCCCGGCGGGACAGGTTGGCGAAAAACCGGTCTTTATTGCCAGGCCCTGCATGCAATGTGCCAAAGCCCCTTGCGTGGAAGTCTGTCCGGTCCAAGCCAGCACATATCGCCCGGACGGCATCGTCATGATGGATTACGATCGCTGCATTGGCTGCCGATATTGTGAAGTAGCCTGTCCGTACTCGGCCCGGTCTTTCAACTGGGAAACATTCGATGGGCCGAACCCGGCAGTGCCGGAATGGGGCGAGCCCGAGGTCCCGCGCCGGCCGCGCGGGGTGGTGGAAAAATGCTGCTTTTGCTACCACCGTATTGACCGCGGCCTGTCCCTGGGTATGAGGCCAGGGATTGATCCGAAGGCCACCCCTGCCTGCGTCAATGTCTGTCCTACCGGAGCGCGCATATTTGGCGATATCAACGATCCGGAATCTACTGTCAGCCAAATCCTGCGCAAGCGCCCCAGCCTCCGGCTGCGCGAAGACCTGGCAACTTTCCCGCGGGTCTATTACCTGCCACCCGTGACGGAGGCCTGAAATGAAACTTCTTCACAAATCCAATTGGAATATTGCTTGGCTGGTATGGATGGGTGCGCTGAGTCTGCTGATTGTTGCGGGTCTATATGCCGCGCTGCTTGTATTTTCGAAAGGACTGGTCGTGACCAACCTGTCTGACCGCGTTCCGTGGGGGCTTTGGATCACAATCGACCTTTCCTCCATCGCGGTGAGCGCGGGCGCATTTTCACTGTGTGCGGCCGTCTATCTACTCGGCTTGAAACGTTTCCAGCCAGTGGCGCGCACGGCAACATTTATCGGATTGATCGGCTATACGATGGCTTTGTTTTCGCTTCTGCTGGATATTGGCCGACCCGACCGATTCTGGCATGCCATAGTTTTCTGGAACAAACATTCCCTTCTGTGGGAAGTAACCATGTGCGTCACTTTGTACTTGGCTGTACTGGTCTTTGAGTGCATGCCCATCTTTGCCCGTTTCGAATGGTTAAACAGACGATTCCCCGCACTCACCGCCAAGATGGACGGATTCCACCGCTTCGCGCCTATCCTGGCTGTTGTTGGGCTAGGACTATCCATGTTACATCAGTCCTCACTGGGAGCAATCTATGGCGTGCTAAAAGCGCGCCCATACTGGTTCCGACCGGATATTTCCGTGTTGTTCATCATCTCGGCCGTGGCGGCTGGCATGTCGTTGACTGTATTTGCTTCGATGCTGGCATCCCGATTGACCAAGAAAGTCAACATTGATGATAGTTTATTAGAACGCCTCACGTTTTTTATCGGCTGGATTTTGGTCGTCTACCTGTATTTCCGTTTCTGGGATGCCCTGACAATGACTTACACCTACGAGCCGGGCCGGACCGAGGGGCTGAATCTCTTGACCCAAGGGACGCTGTCTTTCAACTTCTGGATCGGTGAAATCCTGCTGGGACTGGTGGTCCCCATCTTGTTATTGCTCAACAAGAAAACGCGTGCGATTCCCTTTTGGCGGATGCTGGCTCTGGCGCTGGTGGTGGGTGGATTGGTTGCCTACCGGTGGGACACCAATCTCTCAGGTCTCTTGATCGTCCTATCCTACCTGCCTGGCGACCTGGCTGTTGCGTATACCAATTATCATCCATCCCTCATCGAGATCGTGAGCGGGATGGGGATACTGGCATTCGGCTTCCTGGCCTTCTCGCTGGGAGTCCGCTATCTGGAGGTTGTCAACCATCAAAAAGCGATGGACCACGCACAGGAAAAACTAATCACCGAACCAGCCGCGACCGATTGATTTTATCGCGAGATAAAAACGGAGACCGCCAGCAAGCGGTCTCTGTTTTTTATTTTCGGGAAGTCCGGGAATTGTATTTATTTCTCTGGCGCGCCTGCGTCAATCCACTGAGTGACAATGGCCAATTCTTCCGCAGTCAGATTGGCGAAATGGCGGTCGTTCTGAACCTGGACGAGGAGGCTGTTGGCCGCATCACCCGGGACGATGACCGGACCGTTGTCGCTGCCTTCCATAACGGCAGCATGGGTTGAAAGGTCCAGGCCGAGCGGGGCGGTATCCGGATTGTGACAAGACGTGCAGTGCGCAAGAAAGATGGGCTGTACATTGACAGCGAAAGTGGGGGTCCCTACGACCGGCGCAAGGGTCGAGACAGCGGGCGTGGGAGGCAGTTGCGCGGCCAGGATTTCGTTTAATCTTGGGGCATCGAATCCGGCATAAGTGAATACAGTCCCATGGCAGAGGCTGTTCGAGCAGAATGATGTGTTGGATGTACCGCCAGGGTCCGAGGTGGTGTGACAATTCGTACAGGTCGCGTCGAAGACGCTATGATGAAGGCTGATCCAATTCGAGTTAAGGTGTGAAATTGGTTCTGGGCCGCGGCTGATTTCGATCAGCGTAACAAAATCCTGCGAAGTAGCCACGACAGGGATCGAATGGCACAAGTTGCACTCCAGTCGGACAGCTTCCTGTTCAGAGTCCAGGTGCTTTCCATCATGACAGCGGAAGCAGCCCGGGGAATTGATATGGCCCAGGTTGTTCGGGTGAGTGGTCCAATCTACTTCCTGGTCAATGAAAACTGTCTGATTATAAATATCTTGGATCGCCCCGATCGCGGCGGTCACTTTGTCCGTGTTGTCCCAGTAATAATCCGAGGCGTTCTCTTCGTAATATTGCTCCAGGGATGCAATTGCAGCCACCGCTGCTTGCGCGGATTCGTATTCAATGCTCAATACCTCTATAGCCTTCTTTCGGATGAACGGGATGTCTGAAGCAATCAATCCATGCTCGATAGCGCTGTCTACTGATGCGTCAGGGGGGCGGAAATCGTGGGAAACGCGGTTATGGCATGTGATGCAATCCATAGTTGCCAACTGGCTTTCGTCAATGGATGACATGTCGAAATCAGACTCAACATCCACGTATTCGCTGACGGTGCCATCATCATTGGTAACGCGCACATAAGGAATTTCCTGTTGCAGAGGGTCAATTGCATAATACTGAACTTCGTTGACAATGTGCCAGTGGATGCCGCGCCCCAATCCCTGCACCTTGGCTCCGCCGCCGGTTTTCAGGATGAGATAGATACTGTAGGCAGTATTGTCATGGTCATCCTGATAATGATTAATGACCCGCAAACTGTCATAAGAAAACGCCTCGGGCTGATGGCATTTCTCGCAGGTTTCACGCGCCGGCCTGGAGCGCGTTGCCTGGATTGGAAATTCGTAAGTCTGGAATACCATTGCGTAAAGTTCGTACACGTCTTCAGTCTTGCGCGCAAACTGCGTACCCAGGAAACTGCGACCAATATGGCACTCTGTGCAGTAAACGTTTGCGTGCGGCGAGGCAAGGTAGGTTATATTTTGTGGAGGCATAGTGTGGCAGGTCGTTCCACAAAATTTTGGCGAATTGGTGTAATCCCACCCATAAGCGCCTGCCACAACGAAAATGATCGCAAAGATTCCCAAGGTGGCATAAGGCAACACCAGTGCCCAACGTGGTGAATCAGGGGGTGGAAAAAAGAACCTCTTCAAACGGGATGGTATTTTTTTAAACATAGGGCCTCTTGTGAATACCAGTCAAATAGTTTAACCGTATATTGAACTGTATATTGGAGTCGCACCAGCGTAGAAGAATCTATGTCTCCAATTCTAGAGATAGGGTCGTTCCACATAAAAAGGAACGCCCCGGACCCCTGAGCCTGGGTAGGAGTTGGGAGCGGGGTAGGTGTTTGTGGAGCATAGACCGGAACCGAATCTTCCTCGAGAGGTGGAGTGGAAATGGCTGTTTTCTCTGCCCCCACAAAACCATAAATACCGAATAACATGGCAAGAGATATTATGCCCGCAATTGGCCAATAGATGGCTTGGCGTTTACGCAGCGTTTTTGGGTCTACGGGGCGCTCAGCAATTCCTGCTTTTATATCAGCCAGTTCGAGCGGATGCTCGTGCAGCATCTCGTCCTCGCTCATGTTCCCAGTAAACATAGTTTTATTGAACCGTTTGATATGGACGCTATACATATGCCACAGAATGATGGCCGCGACTGCCAATAGAGCCTCTCCACCATGGGCTGCTTTGGCGGCCGGGATAATTTCCCCAGGCAGCAATCTAGTGGAGGCGATCGGATTCCACATCAAGAAGCCGGTGATACCCATAATGACAGTGCCCCAAACCAACGCCCAATATTCCAACTTTTCCTCGAAGGTGTAACGCCCCATCTGCGGGTGCTTCTTGGCGAATCCCAGGTTATAACCGAAAGCCTGGAAAGCGTCCTTGATATCCCTGATACCCGGCAGCATTGTTAACCGGACACGTCGGACGAAGATTTTATAACCGACATCAAGAACATGGTAAGTGGAAAGCAGCATCAAAACAACTGCTGCTACATGATGGATCACACGAGTAGCCTCGATCCCTCCGAAGGCATTTATGAGGAACTGTCCCCAAGCAGAGAGAGAATATTTCTGGGGCAACCCAGTAATCGCCAGTGTGGTGAAAGAGGTCAAGAGTAGCGCATGGGCAATCCGCTGTGCCCAATGGAAACGTTGATAGTAACGATTCTTTGTCTGCTCTACCCCGGTCTTTTTCGCTGTACCGGATTTTTGGGTGGATGGGACAGATTTTGGTTTCGTGATTGCCTTACTCATGCGCGCTTTGCTCCTTTACGACGCTCAATCAACCGTCGGATAATATCGCTCACGACAAAAACTGCCATTGGGCCAAGGACACCAGGGATGAAAAATTTGTAAAACAAGGTAACGTAATAAACGATAGGATAATGTTCAGGACTGGGAATATAGTGACTCATCCAGGCATCGGGGAAGTTGGATGTGGCTTCAGGATGGCATGTTTGGCAGCGCGCCAGGAGATTCTGCTTCATCTCCAGACCATACACAGGATCGTCAACCCGCATGATGTTGTGAACGCCATGACAGGTGATACACACCGGCTTGTTGGTGGCTTGGTCTGGCGATTGAGTTTCAAATAAGGTGACAGTCGTGCCGTGAAAATCTGCCACATAGGTATCCAGGACGTTGGTCGAAATGCCATATTTCTCCATGATCGCCGCGTCCGTGTGGCAGGCGGCACAAAGGAGAGGGGAATTCAAGTAGAAAGACGTTGTAGTTGGGTCTTCGATGTTATGAATACCATGACAGTCTATGCAGGTGGGTACATCTTGATTATTTTCGACCGTCAACGCTGCGCCATGGACACTTTGGGCATACAAGTCATAGATGGCGCTGTGGCATTGAGCACATTTCTGCGGGATTTGTAGACGAGCCTCAGGCAGAAGATCGCCATTCGAGTCAGTCAAGGGAGTTTGAGTGTGCGGGTTATGGCAGTCGGTGCAGATAGCCGCATTCGTATTGCCGGCTGCTAAGACTTTCTGGTGAACAGAATCGAGTGTTTGGTCGTATTGGTCGGCATGACACTGCTGGCAAACTGTGTACATTTCGAGGGAAAAATCTCGCACACTTTGGGCAGTCAAGTCGGGATGTGGAAATTCGCTGATATTTGCGTGACAGTCCGTGCACTCGACCGTGCTATGTACAGAATCCCGATAATGGTCACGGTCAATGGTCAAGGACAATGTTTCACCGCTAGGCAACGGGCGCTGGAAGTCCGGCCTGTTGTGGCAAGTCAGGCAGGCCTCGTTCTGCGGGAGTTCCTGAGGGGACAAGAGAGGGGTCGCATTTGCCGGGTTCACCAGCAATACCCCAACAGATAGAATTAGGGCAATGCCAAGAATAATCAAGACGATTCGCACTGGGCGAAGGAATTTAATAGACGGTTGTTTAGTCATTACATTCTCAGTAAACAAACCAAGCATCGGCAAGCGTTTACATCTGGCTACGAAGGATTTTATTGATTAGCAATAATGCGGGGGCAGTTTCCTGCCCCCGCATCTAGGGACATTGCTGCCTTTAAGGCCGCGTCATCCCAGTCACATCACCATTGATGAACTCGATGGTGTCGTACAGAACCTGGATGACATATTTGCCGTTATGGGCAAAAGCGCCAGGATCTTTTTGGAAGTATTGGTAGTTGTAGGCTGCAATGAGCAGGCGCGGGGTCCAGGTTGCGTAACTGTTCTCGTCCTCATCCACTTGACCGTTTCCATTTGCGTCTGCGAAGACGTATGGATAATCCGTTGAGTACAAGAGGGGAGTGCCGGCTGTTTCGGCAGCATACGTTTGTATGGCCGCATAGAGAGCATCTGCCATGCTCGTGATCTCCTGGTACAACGGCTCTGCCACATTTCCATCTCCGTCGTAGTCAACCGTATCGGTGGCAGCGCGGATTTCAAGCGGGTCAGTGATACCTTGGTGGCAAGTGGCACAGGTGGCGACATCAATGGTCAGGGCATGCTGATCATGGCAGGCTGTGCAGAAGTTCAAAGTGCTGCCCATGGACTCAGGGTGCATATTCTGGCCGGCATACGTCTTATCGGCGAATTGGTACATGCCCTTAGCCTCATTGCCGAATAGCGTAGCACCCGCGGCAAAGTAGTGAACGTTGACAAATTTCAGCTTTTCGTCCACCGTGTCAAGGGGTTTGGTGCCGATGGCCGCTGCCAAGGTAGGTCCAGAACTGCGACCCTGGTGGCACTCGATACATAGGTTGCTATCGGCTCCTTCGCCAAAACTGACTTTGGCCCCACTGGGCATGGTAACTTCATTCACAACGTAGCGATCCGGCCAGTTGGCCTCGTCGTGACAAGTGGAGCACTGGAAGCCGTTGCTGGCAGATTGGGCGATGGTGCTGCCGTTATTCTCCAGGAACATGGGCAGACCGGTGGAAGTATGGCAGCGCACGCAGGTGTTCGGTACGATGCCGCCATCCTCGTCCCAATGGCGGAACGCTTCGGTATTGCCAGCAAAGTGCCCGGCATCGTCGCGGTGCATCAGGCTCATATCCACAGGAGTGGATAGTTGGGTGTTCAGGTCTGCAATCGAGTCGAAGAGCAGTTGGACGATGTACTTGTTGCCATGGGCAAAGGCGCCAGGATCCTTGACAGAGAGTTGGAGGTTATAGGCGGCTTTCAGCAGGCGCGGGGTCCAGGAAGTGTATTTCCCTTCCCCTTCATCAATTGTGCCATTCCCATCGGCATCCGCGAAGAAATAGGGATAGGCATCTGCTGAGTAGATGATCGCGGCCCCCGATACTTCGTTGGCATAGGATTGGATGGCAGTGTAGAGCGCCTGCTGGAGTCCCTCAATCTCATAGTACATGCCCTCGGTGATATTGCCATCGCCATCGTAATCCACGGCCGAGGACGGTTCACGCACATCGCGTAAATCCTCGACTGAAGAGACTTCCTGATGACAGAATTGGCAAGTTTCGAGTTTGACCTGCAGGGTATGCGAGTCATGGCAAGCAACGCAGGTGTCAACACCTGTCACATGGTCATGCTTGAAGTCATAGGCCATACCCTCGTACTCGTAACCACCATGTACCTCTGAGCCATACAGTGTGGCTGCTGCGGCAAAATAGTGGATGTTCGTGAAACCGAGGTCAGCACTGACGGTATCCACCTCCAGGCCAGCGATTTTCTCGTCGACTGCAAGTTTGGAGGCACGCCCTTGATGGCAAACCATACAACGTGCTTCCGGACCGAGACCGGTGACGGTTACACCGGAGGGGAAGGTAACGCTCGTCAGGTTGCGTGTGGCATCATTATGGCATGTAGTACAGCTGACGACGCCGGCTGGAGCGGCCACCTCTGCTTCCACTGTGCCGGCAGGACTGCTGTCCACGCCCAAGTAATCAAGGTAACCGGCTGGGGCATGGCAGCGGGCGCATTCGACAGGAACAACGGCTGGATCATCCTCATTCCAATGATTGAATGCCTCAGCCGTTGTGTCAGCGTGGCCTGAACCGCTCCACAGCGCGTAGAAGGGGACAGAATCCACCGAAACAGATTCCTCGACCGCGGCAGTGGGAGTTGCCTTGGGAGAACAGGCAACCAGAATGGCGGCCAGCACCAGAAGTGCGCCAACAATTATTGAAATTCTTTTAAACGACATTTTTATTCTCCTCTGCATATGTGAAATGGAACGATGGCTTATGGTTATTTACGAGAAATCACCTCCAATTGGGTAGAATATCCCAATGTAACAAGAAATTATTGGGTTTATTGTTGGGTTTATAACCCCAAACATAATTAAAATCAAGTAAAACATTAATGATAGTATTGTGACAAAATCCACATAAACAGGATGACATTCGTATGATTCTGCTACCACGAATTGGTGTAAAATACCCAACGGAGAATGCTCGTGCCCGATCAATCGTTCGACACTTTCCTGTTTTTGGTATTTTTCGTCTACGGACTAGCCTTTTGGGGGATGGGACTGACCCTGGCCCTGGAGGCGGAACGGTTATCAACTTTATCGGATAGACGCATTTTGCGCTCCCTTGCATTCTTTGGCGTGATTCACGGAACACATGAATGGCTGGAATCATACCTGCTCCAGGCGCAGGTGACAGGCATATTCATCCCAGATTGGCTTGCCTGGGTGCGGTTTGGAATGCTGATTGCATCATTTGCTTGTTTATTGACTTATGGGGTACTCACATTTAGGCAGCCGATATATCATCCAACCATCTGGCGGAAGGTTGGCCTGCTCGTCGTCTTTTTTTATGGGGGAGCAATATTTACAAGCACCTTTATTACTTATAAGTTCCCTGAATTTCTCCAACTTGATTTATTAGACGTGCTTTCTCGTTACCTGTTGGCGGTACCGGGGGCCATCCTGGCTTCATTGGCACTCCAATTCCAATCCCGGCTTGCAAGGGAAAAAGGCGAGAAAAAAATCTCGGTATATTTAGGTGTTGCTGGAATCGGATTTGGAATCTATGCGCTTACACAACTAATCGTGCATCCACTCGAAATGATCCCGGCACGATTTATCAATACAGAAACTTTCCGAGCATGGACCGGTTTGCCAATTCAAGTCGTCCGCTCATTAGCAGCGATTGTAATCACGATTAGTTTATTTCGGGCTACCCATCAGGCCGAATTGGAACGGCGAGAACAACTGGAGGAGGCCCAGCAGCAACGCTTGAGGGCTTTGGAACGTGTGCAGGAGGAATTGGCAAAAAAGGAAACAATCAGACGGGAGTTGCTCCGCCATGTGGTGCAGGCTCAGGAAGAAGAACGCGCCAGGATTGCCAGGGAATTACACGATGAAACTGCCCAAACACTGGCGGCCTTCTCGCTTGATTTGGCCGCGATGAGAGCGCTCGTAACGGAAAAACCGGAATGCAAACGGTTGAGTACTCGGCTTCAGACGCATTGCAAGGAGATGTCGCAAGGGTTATATCGGCTTGTACATGATCTGCGACCAGCCCAACTAGACGACCTCGGGCTTGTACCCGCCTTACAGTTCCTTTTGGATCAGAACAAGAAAAACAATGGCATCGAGATACAACTGGAAGTTAAGGGCCCTGTCCGCAGGTTGGATTCGATCACAGAAACAGTCCTGTTTCGGGTAACACAAGAAGCGTTGATGAACATTATCCGCCACGCAGGCACGAAAAACGCGTGGATTCTGTTACATTACCAAAAACAAGAAATTCATTTAGCGATAACAGACTCGGGTAAGGGCTTTGACCCCAAGCAAACATTTCCACCGCCGCGTGGATGGGGCATTGCCGGGATGCGCGAACGCGTCGAGGCGGTTGGCGGCCAACTGACGATTGAATCCGCTCCAGGAAAGGGCACCGCAGTGAAAGTTGTTGTCCATCTCTTTGATATTATCCCCTAGCCATATTCAGAAAGGTGAAGGGCCATGAAAAAAATCCGTTTGATGCTCGTTGATGACCATGATGTTGTCCGCGCCGGTCTGAAATCATTCCTTCAAACCCAGGAGGATTTCGAGGTTGTTGCTGAAGCCGGCAATGGAGAGGATGCAATCAAACAAGCCGTATCCTTCCGGCCGGATGTAATCCTGATGGACATCACCATGCCCGGCATGGATGGGATGCAGGCCACCCGTCAACTGCGCGTTCTGTGCCCGGAATGTTTCGTGCTCGCGCTCACCGTCCATGACGATAAGCAATATTTCATCCAGATGTTGGCAGAAGGAGCCTCCGGCTATATCACCAAACAGGCCGCTGCAGATGAACTGGTGGCAGCCATCCGCACGATTGCTGAAGGCCATATATACCTTCAGCCCGCGTTGGCACGCTGGCTGCTGGACGATTACCAACGCCTGGTCAGGCAAATGGGAGGCGCTTCGTTTATCGTCGCGGAAAAGACTGGAAACGAAGCATTAGGACTGGAGGTCTTGAGCCTGCGCGAAAGGCAGGTGCTCGAACTTGTGGCGCAGGGACTGAATAACCAGGAAATCGGCTCCCATCTGAAATTAAGTCCCAAGACCATTGCCCGTCATCGGGAACGCATCATGAATAAATTGAACATGCATTCGCGCACCGAACTGGTAAAATTTGCCATCCGCTCTGGCTTGGTAAAACTGGGCTAGCATGTTCGTTGCGGCATTCTAACTCTGTATTAATCTGGGTATGTAAAATCATTATAATCAACTAAATTTGGAGGTTCACGATGCTTGCTGGTCGAGCGAAATTCCTTATCGGTGGTTTTCTGGTCCTGTCTGCCGTTGTATATCTGATCGTTACTTCCACACAAGCCAGCGCTGAATATTTCATGACAGTAGACGAATTGCGCGCCGAAGGACAGAACGCATTCGATAAAAGTTTGCGCATCTCCGGCGCGGTTATCGGCGATACAATCCAGTACGACCCGAACACCCTGACGCTCACCTTCGAGGTGGCTCACGTCCCGGGCGATAATGCCGAGATCGAGGCACAGGGCGGACTGGCGCAAGTGCTGCACGAAGCTGTGATTGACCCAACGCGCACACGCCTGTCCGTCTCCTACATCGGGGCGAAACCGGACCTTTTACAGAATGAGGCCCAGGCTATCATGACCGGCCACCTCGGCGAAGACGGAATCTTTTACGCCGATGAACTCCTGCTCAAATGTCCCACAAAGTACGAAGAAGCAGTACCCGAGCAGGTAAATGGCAACTAATCATTACCCCTCACCCCTACCCCTCTCCAATAGGGAGAGAGGTTTGAACGAGGGGCAAAGGAGTTTACATGTTTGCTGAGTTCGGTTTTGGGATCTTGGTGCTTACCTTCACACTGTCGCTCTTTGCAGTTGGAGCGGCAGTGTTTGGTTATTTTAGCAAATCTGATCGTTGGGTGGAAAGCGCAAGGCGTGCACAACAGTTGACTTTCCCATTAATTACACTGGCCGCACTGACCCTCATCTACCTGCTGGTTACTGGCCACTACGAAGTCAAGTATGTTTACTCCGTCACGGATATAACCATGCCGTTGTACTTGAAGATTACCGCCTTGTGGGGCGGCCAGCCCGGCTCGCTGTTGTTCTGGTCCTGGCTGTTGGCGGCCTTCGCCACAGCCGTAACGCTCCGCAAATGGGAACGCGACCGCGAATTCCTGCCCTGGGTTGTTGTGGTCACCTCGGTGACGCTGGTCTTCTTCCTGGCGCTGATCATTTTCTTCGAGAATCCCTTCACCCGCTGGTGGCAGACTCCCAACGGGGAATTTGTTGCGCAGATGTTCGCCCCCCCAGGCGGGACCCTGGTGACCCCCAATAACGGCGAGGGGCTCAATCCGCTCCTGCGCCACCCCGGCATGATCATCCACCCTCCGATGCTGTACCTTGGCTTCGTCGCTTTCGTCATCCCCTACGCCTTTGCCATCGCCGCATTGATCACCGGCCGCACCGACGACCGCTGGATCCGCCTTACCCGCCGCTGGACCTTGGTGGCTTGGCTGTTTCTCTCCATAGGCCTGGTGTTGGGTATGCGCTGGGCCTACGACGTGCTCGGCTGGGGAGGCTACTGGGGCTGGGACCCGGTGGAGATTGCCGCCCTCATGCCCTGGTTGACAGGCACGCCCTTCCTGCATTCCGTGATGATCGAGGAGAAGCGCGGCTTGCTCAAACCGTGGAATATGTTCCTCATCATCCTGACCTACTCGCTGGTCATCTTCGGGACATTCCTCACCCGCTCCGGCGTGCTCTCATCAGTCCACGCCTTTGCCCAGAGCGCCATCGGTCCAATGTTCTTTGCCTTCATCGGTGTGACATTCATCACCTCGACCGCGCTCTTAATCGCCCGTTGGAAAGACTTGCGCGCCAGTATGCCAATGAACTCGATGCTTTCCCGCGAAGCGCTCTTTCTGCTCAACAATCTCCTTTTCATGGGGATATTGATTGTCTGTCTGTGGGGGGTGCTTTTCCCGCTCATCTCCGAACTGGTAACCGGGACCAAGGTGACCGTCGGCCCGCCATTTTACGAGCGCGCTGTCGGTCCGCTTCTCGGCGCGCTGCTCGCCCTGATGGGCATCGCCCCGCTCTCGGCCTGGGGCAGGTCCACGGTCCGGACCCTCGGCCGGGCGATGTGGAAACCGGCCATTCCCACCCTGCTGACGCCGGTCCTCCTGTTTGCCCTCGGCATGCGCAATTGGATTGCCCTGGTCGGCTTCACGCTGATTGCTTTTGTCCTGTTCATCACCTTGCATGAATACTGGCGCGGGGTGCGCGCCCGCATGAAGGCCCAGGGTGAGGGCTTCTTCACTGCGCTGACACGTTTATTCGCCCGCAACCGCCGCCGCTATGGCGGTTACCTCATTCACATTGCCATCGTCGTAATGGCAATTGGCATCCTCGGAATCGAAGTTTTCCAGACGACCACACAAAAGAGCCTGGCCATCGGCGAGTCGCTCGACATCTCCGGCTACACGGTCCGCTATGACTCGCTTGCCCAGTTTGACCATACGGACGGGCGCTATGTCACCCGCGCTGTAATGAGTGTTTTCAAGGACGGGAAATTCGTGCAGGAAATTCACCCGCGCTACGACCTTTACCCCAACGGCCAGCCGATGACCATCGCCGGGGTGCGCACCACCCTGGCCGACGATCTCTACGTGGTGCTGGTCAATTGGGAGGATGTGTCTGTTTCCCAAGCCCCCTTCAAGGTCTATCACAATCCGCTCATCAACTGGTTATGGATTGGCTCGCTTCTCTTCATTCTCGGTTATCTGGTCGCCGCCTGGCCGGAAAAAGAGCAAGCGTAAAAAAGGAATATAGGATGAAAGAAAAAATCCCCCAGCGAATATTGTTTTTTACCTTTTTATTTTTCACTCTGCTTGGACTTTTCCTCGCCGCCCGCCCGTCCGCCATCGTCCTCGCCCAGCAGCCCACTCCCTCCGACGACGAGGTCAACGCCATTGCCCGTCAACTCTTCTGCCCGGTCTGTGAGAACACGCCTCTCGACGTATGTGATACCGAGGCCTGCCGCCAATGGCGCGACCTGATCCGCCAGATGTTGGCCGAAGGCAAGACCGAGGAAGAGATCAAACAATTTTTTGCTGACAATTACGGTGTACGCGTCCTCTCGGAACCACCCGTGGAGGGTTTCAACTGGCTGGCGTACATTGTCCCGCCCGTAGCCTTCCTGGCTGGCGCTTACCTGCTCTTCCGGGCTTTCCGGACCTGGCAGCGGCTGGCGAAAGAACCGGTCGTGGAAGGCGGCCCCGAGTCTCGCCCTGAACAGGCCGAAGGGCTCAGCCGCGCTGCGCCCGACGACCCATACGCCGCCCAATTCGAAGATGAACTCAAGAAACGCAGATAAAGGTCACTATGACAGAATCGTTCCTACCCACACCGAAGCGCGGCGTCCCGCTCTGGGCGCAACTCATCATCTGGGCCGGCCTGCTTGGGCTGCTGGTCCTGGTGGCGTTTGGCTTGGCGAAGGCCAAGACCCCCATCCTGACGCGGGACTCTATAGTACCGGAATTTACCCTGCCCCTTTATGAGGGCTATGAATATATGGGGGCCGCTGAAGTTTCCTTATCCGAACTGCGCGGCAAGGTGGTCGTGGTCAACTTCTGGGCGTCCTGGTGCAAGCCCTGCGAAAGCGAAGCGCCCGATCTGGAAGCCGCCTGGAGATACTACCAGCCGGGCGGGGAGGTGGTCTTCCTTGGCGTGGATTACGTGGACACCGAGCCGGAAGCCCGCTCTTACCTGGCGAAGTTCGATATCACCTATCCGAACGGCCCCGACATGGGCACACGTATCTCCCAAATCTTCAACCGCAATCTGGGCGTTCCGGAGACTTATATCATTGATCGGCAAGGCATCTTGCGTTATGTGAAGATTGGTCCGTTTGCTTCGGTGGAAGAGATAAAGGCGGCCATCGAACCTGTTCTGGCGGGAGAGTAGGCATGGAACTGCAAACCATTTTGCTGCTGCTCGGTGTTCTGCTGTTGGTAGCGACATTTGTGGCCCGTCCGTTTGCACAAGCCGTCCGGCGCAACCAGGCCCACGAACACGCCCATTCAACCCTCCTGGCAGAACGCGAACGCCTGCTGACTGCACTGCGCGAACTTGATTTCGATCATTCACTCGGAAAAGTTCCCGAAGATGATTTCCCGACCCAGCGTGCCGAACTGGTGCAGCGCGGCGCCGAGGTGATGGAAAAATTGGACTCACTGGCAAATGTTCTCACCTCGGAGGCACCCCGCCCGACCCGGAAAGAAGCCGCGCCCGTCACGGACGATGACATCGAAGATATGATTGCCAGACGCCGCTCGGCGCGCAAGGAGAAGACCGGCGGCTTTTGCCCGAAATGCGGCAAGGCGGTTTTGCTCTCAGACCGCTTCTGCCCGGCATGCGGCCATTCATTGAAATAAATAGTTCTTATTCGCCCTCAAAGGACTTCTCATGAAATTTCATACCATTATTATCTTGCTCGGCGCGCTCGTCCTCTCGGCGTGTAACTTCTCCCTGGCTGAAGACATCACCCCGCCGCCGAACTACGTCTCCCCCACCCCGTTGCCGGACATTGGCACCTTCTACCCGGAGGAGGCGCCTTCCCCGGGACGCGGCGAGGAATTCTTCTCCGGCAGTTGCGCCCCCTGCCATGGCGAGAATGGATTGGGCAACGGTCCCATGGCGGGCAACATGCCGGTGGCCGTCCCGGCCATCGGCTTGCGCGACATCTCCAGCCAGGCCGCGCCGGCTGACTGGTACCGGACGATCACGCTCGGCAACCTCGAACGCGGCATGCCCCCATTCTCGGCGCACCCTTCGCAGGAACGCTGGGACGTGCTGGCCCACACCTACATGTTGAGCACCACGCCGGAAGAACTCCAGCGCGGCGCGGACTTGTACGCGGCCAACTGCACGGAATGCCATGGTCCGGACGGCAGCGCCAACCCCGAGGTTGATTTCACCAACCAAGAGTACATGTCCCAGATGACGGGTATCAGCCTCTATCGAGGCATTGCTGAAGGCAGGGGCGAGATGAAGCCCTTCGCCGACCAACTGTCCGAGGATGACATCTGGGCTATCGTGGCCCACCTTCGCTCCTTGACCTTCGACCTGGCGCCGCTCGAGCCCGCCCCGACGATCACCCCTGAACCCAGCTTGACCCCGGAGGCGGCTGCGTCGGCCACACCGGAAGGTACGCTTCCAGCCGAGACAGGGACGCCGGAAGGGACGCTCCCGGCGGAAACCGCGACCCCCGGCCCCATAAAGGTGGCAGTGACCGGGTCCGTGACGAACGCCTCGGGCACAGGCCTGGGGAACGGGCTGACCGCCACACTGTTCCTTTACAATACAACCGATGGACAGATGTTCGATTCCTTGTCGGAAGAAGTCTCACCGGATGGCACGTATCTCTTCAACGATGTTTACGCTGACACCCAGATGGGATACTGGGTTTCGGTTGATTATCAAGATGTTACCTATTATTCCGCTCTGGACTCCTACGATGGCACCTCTGAGGTGCTCGAACTGCCTGTCACGGTCTACGATTCCACCACCGATTGGCTGGCCCTGCGGTTCGACCTTGTGCACATTGCGCTGGAGTTTTCGACCGGCGTCATGCAGGTCAGCGAACTCTACGTGATCAGCAACCCCGCTACGCAGACAGTCATCCTCGAGACAGATGGCACTTCCCTGCCCTTCATCGTCCTGCCAGAGGGCGTGATCGAATTGACAAGCCTTTCGCCTGATTCGCGCGGCGCCTCCTTCTTGCCAGCCACCAATGGAATCGCTCTGCCCCCACTGTCGGACGGCCAATACGGGGTGGTGGCCTCCTTCTCGATGCCATACGACCAGCGCCTTGAATTCAGCCAGGATTTTCCCATGCCGGTTTCCTCGCTGACCTTGTTCACGCTGGAAGGCATGCGTATAAAATCGGACCAGTTGACGGATGCCGGCACACAAGACTTCAGCGGCACGCTTTATCATCTTTACGAAGCCTCTAACTTGCCGGCCGGTCCGCTCGCATTCACCGTCTCAGGGACGCCAGGCGGAAGCGGGACTGCCGGTCTCGACCAGCGCACCTGGCTGGTCATCGGCGTGGGCGCGCTGGGCGTCGTGTTCGTCGGCTTGGGCATTTTCCTCTTCCTGCGCGACCGCGCCCTGGCGAAGAAGGAAGAATTGGCCGATGAACTCGAAGAAGAGACCGAAGAGGATGCTCTCGGCAGCGACCCGGAGGCTATCACCGATGCCATCATCGCCCTCGATGAACAACTCAAGAACGGCGAGATTTCAAAAGAAGCCCACCAAAAGCGCCGTTCTGAATTGAAAGCCCGCCTTATGGAATTGCTGGCAGGCAAGTAATCAACTCACCTCATGATCGAAGTCCGAAAACTCGTCAAACTCTTCGGAGCCAAGAAGGTACTGCGCGGGCTGGACTTCCAGGCGCAGGAGGGCGAATTCGTCGCCCTGCTCGGCCCAAACGGAGCCGGGAAGTCCACCTTCCTGCGCATCCTGGCTTCGCTCTCGCGGCCCACGGCTGGCAGTGTACGCGTGGCTGGATTCAAACTGCCGGCGCAGGCAGCCGCGCTGCGCGCCCGGCTGGGTGTGGTGACCCATCTGCCCCTGCTCTACGGCGACCTGACCGCCGAGGAAAACCTGCGCTTCTACGGGCGCATGTACGGCATCGTAAACATGAGCGCACGCATTGGCGAAGTCCTCGAACTGATTGGGCTGGCCCCACGCCGCCGCGATCTGGTGCGGACCTTCTCGCGCGGTATGCAGCAGCGTCTCGCCATCGGGCGCGCCATCCTGCACGACCCCGATGTAATGCTCTTTGACGAACCTCATACCGGCCTCGACCAGGACGCCTGCGACATGCTCGATAACGTGCTGCGGGAAGTCGCCGCGCGCGGCCGGACCGTCATCCTGACCTCCCACGACCTGGCGCGTGTCGAAGACCTGGCCACCCGTTTCGACGTGCTTTCGAGGGGCGTCATCGCCGCTTCGACGGACCGGAGCGGGCTACGCGGCAACCTGCTCGACTTTTACCGACAGGCGCTGGCAAACTGACCATGGACAACAGATCACCGGCTGTCGAGCAAAAAGCATCCTCCACGGTCCATCGTCCGTCGTCTGGATTTGCGCAGGCTGTCTTCGCAATCACATGGAAAGACCTGACCGCCGAACTGCGCTCGCGTGAACTCCTCTCGGCCATGCTGGTCTTTGCCTTGCTGGTAATTATCATCTTCAACTTTGCTATCGAACTGGAACCGAAACTGCGCCCGGTCATAACTCCCGGAGTGTTATGGGTCACTTTCGTCTTTGCCGGAACGCTCGGCCTGAACCGCTCCATGGCCATCGAAAAGGACCGCGGCTGTCTCGATGGCCTCCTGCTTGCCCCGGTGGACCGCTCGGCCATTTTCTTCGGAAAGATGCTCGGAAACCTGGTTTTCATGTTCAGCGTGGAAATTATCGTCCTGCCGATTTACAGCGTACTTTACAATATCAACCTATTTAACCCCGGTCTCTGGATGGTTATCCTGCTCGGCTCTATCGGCTATGCTGCTGTCGGGACACTGCTCTCCAGCATGGCCGTCCAGACCCGCACGCGCGATATGCTCTTGCCCATCCTGCTCTTCCCCGTCATCGTGCCGGTTTTACTGGCGGCGGTCAAGGCCAGCAGCGGTTATCTGCAAGGGTTGGAAATGACCGAGATCACCCCCTGGCTCAACCTCCTGGTTGCCTATGATATTATCTTCCTGGCAGTTGCCTATATGGTCTTCGAGTACGTTGTAGAAGAGTAATCCACTCGACAAACAATAGTGTTCTTTAGGAGTATCCATGAAACCTCAGCCCAAACTTTTAACCGCCCTCTCAATTTTGTCTGTCCTTCTCTTCCTGGCCGCCCTCGCTATGGTCTTTCTTTACGCGCCGCTGGAAGCCGTAATGAACTATGTGCAGAAGATTTTCTATTTCCATATCGCCAATGCCTGGATAGGCATGCTCGGCTTTATTGCCGCCGCCATTGCCGGGATTGCCTACCTGGTCAAAAAAGACATGAAATGGGACATCGTGGAAGTCGCCGCAGTGGAAATCAGCCTGGTTTTCTTTTTCATCACCATCGTCACCGGCTCCATCTGGGCAAAACCGTCCTGGGGCACCTGGTGGACCTGGGACGCCCGCCTCACAACCGCTGCCATCCTCGAGATGATCTACATCGCCTACCTGATGCTCCGCCAGGGCATCGAAGATCCGGAACGGCGCGCCCGCTTCGGCGCGGTCTACACCCTCATCGGCGGATTGAGCGTCCCGGTCACATTCCTGTCCATCCGCCTCTGGCAGACCATCCACCCGGCCATCATCGGCGCGCAGAGCGCGGAGGCCCAGGGCAGTTTTGGCATGACGCCCGCCATGCTTTTCACCATGTTCTTCAGCCTGATCTCCTTCTCGATCATCTTCGTCACCCTCCTGTGGCACCGCATCCGCATCGGGCAACTGACCAATCAGGTCGAAGAACTGAAACATAAAATTTCAGAATAGAGGCCGCCATGATTCCATACGAAGTATCCATCAAGTATATGCTTGCCGGGTATATTGTCATCCTGTTGGTTCTTGCAGCATATCTCGCCAGCCTGTTCGTGCGTTGGAAGAAACTCAAGCGCGAATTAAAAACCCTGCAAGAGATCGAAAAGAAATAGCCAAACCGACCAGAGTCCGCTATAATCTAAGCGGACTCTTTTCTTAGCAGGGGCTATGCAATACCCTCTCCGGGCCGGATTGGCGGCCACCATCCTCTTGCTCTCGTCCCTGGCGCTCGCGTTCGGGGCGCCGGTGGTATCCGCTGCGGGGGAACAGCCTCCGGGTCCGGATCGTTACGCAGTAATCATTCAGGACTACACGCAATATATATGGTGGCTGGCACGCTGGGAAGATAGTTCTGTCGCCTGTCAAATCGAGGTTGACCATGATGGCCTGCCGACTGGGGGGGAAGTCTACGCGACCTGTGGAGAGTCCCTCTACGAAGATTGGATTGCCACCCCGCCCTGCCCTGCCTCGTCTTCGGATCCGGAGACCTGTTCCGGTTATTATTTACATTTTGTCACGGCTGAGGCCGCCTCCCGCCAAGTCCCGGCCATGTTACCGCCGCCCGTGGTCTGGGTAACGCTGGATGGATGCATTCCCTACGCTTCCACCCACCGTTGTGACGCCACTCCCGCCCTGGTGCTGACCGGCGAGGAGCCGCTCTCCGGCTACTCCATCCTGCGGCTGGAAGGGACAGTAGACGGCAAGCCTTTCACCTGCACCCCAACCTGCCAGGTGGACCTTGGTCCGACCGATGAGGAAGGGCTGCTTATCCGCTTCTGGGCATATTCGAGTTACGGTGACAGCAGCCAAGCCTTTGAGGCGCGCCTCCGCATGCGCGGGACGGACGACCCACAAGACCCATACTGGTATGTGGACGTGCTAACCAGCCAATGGCGCGGCGCAGCGCAGGCCCCTTGCATGGACACCTGGCAGAAATTCCCCCCCGTGGGCGGGCTGGACGGCTGGCTTGCCAGCCCGGATACCCCCATCGAATTGGCCTCCACCATTTCTTACGAATACCTGGCCGGGAATCTTATCCGCCACGGTATGGTGGATGCCAGCGCGTGTGAGAATGGCGGCCTGTTGGAAAACGGTTACGCCACTGCCTGCGGGACAGAGGCTGCCCGCCCCGCAATGAACGAATGGCAGAACCGTTTCGACAACCTGATCTTCTCCGCCGCGCAAGAGAGCGGCGTCCCAGCGCAATTACTGAAGAACATCTTCAGCCGCGAGAGTCAATTCTGGCCGGGGATTACCCCCGGCCGGCCCGAAGCCGGCCTCGGCCAACTGACCGAGGAAGGCGCAGACGTTACTCTCTTGTGGAACCAACCTTTCTATGAGCAATTCTGCCCCTCGGTTTTGGAAGATGCCACTTGCCGTCTCGGCTATCCCCACATCACCGAGGAACAGCGAAATGCCCTGCGCCAGGCCCTGGTCTCCAGCGTGGACGCCTTCTGCCCCGACTGCCCGCTTGGCCTGGACTTGGACGAAGCGGAGGCCAGCGTTTCCATCTTTGCCGAAACCCTGCTGGCAAACTGCGCCCAGACCGGCATGGTATTGGAGCTCAATTACGAAAACCCTGGCGATTCCGAGGTCTCTTACGAAGACCTGTGGCGCTTTACGTTGGTCAATTACAATGCCGGGGCGGGCTGCCTGGGGCTGGCAGTAAATGATGCCTACGCATACAATGAACCGTTGGATTGGGAGCACGTTGCCTCCCATCTCACACCGGCTTGCCAGGGGGCGTTCGATTACGTCAACGATATCAGCCGCAACTCGCCTTAGCTGATCAGACCAGCAGCCTCCTTTGTTTACAGCCGACGCACCAAGGAGGCTTTGGCTGCAATTCGATTTCCGTTCCTGCTGTATAATTGTGGCGGATATAACAAGGCATACTCCAGACCAACAGCCCAGAGAACGTGTCTAACGTTCATTCCGGCAGGCTGCCATTGCACTCAAGACACACAACCGCAAGGGAATATAGATACAAAGGAGATTTCAATGAGCACAGACCTTTTCCAGAAAATGTCCCAGAGCATCCTCGACGGCGACGCGGATGTGGCCGCCGAACTGGCAAAAGAGGCCATTGCTGCCGGGATTGATCCTTTAGAGGCCATCAATCAGGGCTTTGTCGTCGGCGTCAACCAGGTGGGCGAGAACTTTGCCTGCGGGCAGGCCTTCCTGCCCGAACTCGTCATGGCCGGGGAGGCCATGAAGGCTGCCGTGGCCGTTTTGGAACCGGAAATGAAAAAGCGCGGCACCTCGCGTCAGATCCTCGGCAAGGTGGTTCTGGCAACCGTCCAGGGAGACATCCATGAGATTGGGAAGACCCTGGTCGGGACGATGCTCTCGGCTTCCGGTTTCGAGGTCCATGACCTGGGCGTGGACGTGCCCTCTGAGAAAATCCTCGCCAAGGCCAAGGAAGTGGACGCCGACATCGTCGGCCTCTCGGCCCTGCTGACGACCACCATGGTCAAGCAGAGGGAAGTCATCGAAGCGCTGGACAAGGAGGGGTTGAGACGCAAGGTGAAAGTGATGGTCGGCGGCGCGCCCGTGACCCGCGACTGGGTGCAAAAAATCGAAGCCGACGGTTACTCCGAAGATGCCATTGGCGCGGTGGCAGTCGCCAAGCAATTGGTCGGCGCGGTATAGACCTCACCCCCGCCCCCTCTCCCTCAGGAGAGGGGAGAGGCGAAATCATGCCCACCCCCATCAAATCCATCACCAACCCGAAACTGCGGCTGGAAGTGCTTACCCCGCAGGAAGTGCAAAAAATCCACGACGCCACCCTTTGGATCATCGAAAAGGTCGGCGTTCGTTTTCCCTCCCAGCGCGCCCTCGACATCTGGGCCGCGCACGGGGCCTCGGTGGACCGCGACCGGATGACGGTCCGCGCCCGCCCGGAATTGATCGAACAGGCTTTGAAATCCTGCCCACCCGCGTACAACCTCTGCGCCCGCGATGCCTCCCAAGATATACCGCTGGACGGCAACCACGTCTTCGTCGGGACGGATGGCTGCGGCGTGGAAGTGCTGGACATCGAGACCGGGGCGCGCCGGACCTCGAGCCTGCGCGACGTGCGCGACATCGCCCGCCTCGCCGACGCCACGCCCGAAGTGGCCTTCCATTGGGTGCCGGTCTCGGCGCAGGATATGCCGCCCGAGACGCGCGGTCTGCACGAGATCAAAGCCATCTGGGAGAACTCGACCAAGCACGTTCAGACCGAGTCGATCTACAACGAGCGCGAGGCGCGGGCGGCCATCGAGATGGCCGCGGCCATTGCAGGCGGCAAAGATGAATTGCGCACGCGACCAGTTCTCTCGCTGATGCAGTGCTCCGCCCCGCCGCTCGGACACGACGGCGGCTCGCTGGACGCCGCCCTGCTGGCGGCCGAGGCTGGCGTCCCGACCGGATTCATGACCATGACCGCCAACCTGACCACCGGTCCGGCCACGCTCGCCGGGAACCTGGCCGTGGGCAACGCCGAAGTCGTCGCTGCCACCGCCCTCCTGCAAATGGCCTTCCCGGGCGCGCCGGTCTTCTATGCCGCGGCCCAGACTGCCTCCGACCTGCGCACCGGCGCGTACACCGGCGGCGGCCCGGAGGATTTCCTCTACGGCGCGGCGCAGAATGCCCTGGCTGATTTCTACAACCTCCCGCTCTCGATGGGCTCGTTTGCCACGGGCGCCAAGGAACCCAACTGGCAGGCCGGGATCGAGAACAGCCTGTCCACTTTCATGGCAAGTGTGGTCATGTCAGATATGCTGCTGGGGGTCGGCCTGCTGCATGGTTCGCGCGTTTGGTCGTATGCCCAGATGATGCTCGACTGTGAAATTTTTTCCATCATCCATAAAACAATGCAAGGCATCGTTGTAGACGATGAGACTCTGACGCTGGACACTATTGCTGCCGTTGGCCCAGGCGGGAACTTCCTGACCCAGAAGCACACCCTCAAGCATATGCGCGAGATTTTCGTCCCCCAGTTCATGGACCGGCGTCCATACAACGAGTGGGAAACGAAGAAGGACGACGCCCGCGATTGGGCGCTCGACAAAGCCCGCAAGACCCTCGCCTCCCACCAACCCGCCCCGCTCGACCCGAAGTTGAGCGCGGAATTGGGAAAGATCATCGAAAAAAGTGAGAAGTAAGAAGTGAGAAGTGATGTGTGATGAGTGAGGAGGAAGT
>JBFMCM010000067.1:0-3088 GCA_040754355.1 Chloroflexota bacterium
GGAGAGTCCGCGTATCTGGAAGAGGTTGGGGTGAATCCGCTCCGGGTTGAGTGCAGCCACCTCCAATTGTCCGCGCTGCCAGCGGACGCGCTGGGCGTAGAGCGCCGAGAGGGAGCGGGTGGGTGAGATGTAGGCAATCGCATTGGCGATACAGACGATGCGGGCGTTCTTCAACTGGCGGTAGAAATCCAGCGTCAGTTTGGTGTCTTCCGAGACGGTCTGGTTGTCGTACAGGAAGGTTTGCAGCAGGGCTTCGCGGCGGAAGATCGAGAAGGCCCCGGCCATGGTAAACAGGCTGTTGGTCAGCGACTGGTACTGTCTCCCCATCCAAAAAGCGGACATGTATTCCTGGAATTCGCATTCAGCGATCACGCGGCGCAGCCGGCCGTCGTCCGGGTCGGCAGGCAGCACCTCGATGCCTCCGGTGGCGGCGGAAATCTTCGGGTTTTGTTCGAACACAGCAATAACTGAGCGGACGGCGTTTTTATCGAGCACTACATCCGCGTCGATGTTGATGATGTACTGGCCGCTTGTCAGGTGGATGCCGGCGTTCAGGGCGTGCGCTTTGCCGCGGTATGGGATGGAGATCCAGTGGAATTGCCCGGCCCAGGTCTCGGTCTGGAGACGCTGCAAGACTTGAACCGTTCCGTCCCGGCTGTCGTTGTCCACGACGATGATCTCCAGCCGGTCGGCTGGGTAATCCTGCCGCTTGATGGAAGCGATGCAGGCCGGCAGGGCCTGTTCCCCGTTATGCACCGGGATGATGATGCTGACGACTGGCTTGTACCCGTTCCTGTCCGCTTCTGGCAAGCGGAGGTTGAAGGCGGGCGGGACCTCGTTCCTGCTCGCCGATCCCGATTGTGTCTTCCGCTGCATCCGCCGCATCACGAAAAAGCCGACAAACAGGGTAATGGAAGCCACCCCGTCAATCAGCAGCGGGACAACGATCCAGATCCCCCAGAAGACCCAGAAGGAGAGCAGGTTATCGAGCATATCCTAACTCGCGCGACTGGCGGTCAGGTTCTTCCTGATCCGGTCCAGGGTGGGGCGGGTGATGATGATCCAGAAGATGGCGACCACGAACAGGAAAAAGATGATTCGCCCGATGATGGTATGGGAAATGAACAGGGACGCTTTTCCCATATAGGCCAGCGCAATGACGATGAACAGGATGCGGACGATGTTGCCGATATAGGTTGCCAGGATGCCGAAGAGCAGCCCTCGAATGCGGGCTAAGGCCCCAATGCCGGGGTAGAAAAGAACCAGCCCGATCAGCACCGCCTGTTCGAGCAGCCCCGAACACTCGATGCCGATCTCGAGGAATGTCCAGCCCTGTCCCTGCGGGATGACCATCACGAGAATAGCGCCCGGCGCTTCGGTGAAGATGCGCGTCTGAATGCCGAACCAGATGGCCAGGTAATGAGTCAAGTAAGCCGAGGTTTCTTTCAGCCATAATTCGAACGGCAGCAGGAACCGCCCGAACCCGATGATCAGGAGCGCCAGGCCAACCGCGCCGGTAAGATAGTAAAAAAACCAGATTCGGTAGCGAAAGAAGAAGTAGACGAGACCCGCCCAGAGAACAGCAGCAATTATCAGAAGGGAAAAACTCATGGCTTTTTCCAGCCGGCAAATGCTTTCCGGCTCCAGGCAATCCCGACCGCCAGGAGCACAAAGGCAGCCAGAAGGGCGTATCCCATCGCTGGGATGGGTGTCCAGGTAATTGAGGCAGTTGTGTCCACAGGCGTGCTGTCGCCGGCATTCTGGAAACTGGCAACGTAGAAACAAATCTGCTGGTTGGGGGAGATACCCAGGTCAGAAAAGGAGGCGTAGAACTCGGCGCGCGTGCCTCCATTCGGTTCGCTGCCGCGCGGGTCTCCCCAGTTCCCCCCAGTGGTCGAGATGAGGCTGCCCGTCCCACTGAGGACGGCGACGACAACGACGCCGATATTGTTTTGAGGGCTATAGGCCACGAAGATCCTGCGGTCGGTCGATTCGCTGTATGAACCATTGCAATTGGTATCTATGAATACGCTGTAATACACCACCTGATTGCCTTGGCCGCCCGGAAAGGCGCGCTGGATCATGAAATACGTATTGGAAACCCCCGGATTATTGGCCCAGTAGACCGCGCTGATGTCCACGCGAGCGGGGGTTGCGTCCCCAATGGGGTCCGAGATGTTGGGCTGGCCGGCCCAGTCGTCGAATAAACCGTCCAATACGATGCTGGCAGCCAGGGCAACGGTCGGGGTGGCGAGGAGCAGGATCAAGGTCCAGGCCGCCGAGCGCCAGAGAAGAGACAGGATCCGTTTTTTCATGTTCGTATCCCTTTCCAGTAGAACAGTCCTACTATTCCAACGATCAAAGCGGTCAGGCTGATGACCGCTCCGGTCCAGAAGATGCCCGTGGGAGTGGAGGAAATTTCCACATGGTGGGTTCCGGCGGGAGCCGTAATGGATATCAGGTTGTAGAGCGGGTGGATGACCGCCGGTGCGCCGTCCACCTGGACCGTCGTCCCATCACAAGCGGCGACGGGGATGAGCAGTTCTTCCTGGGCTTGGAGGCTGTAGTCGAAGGTGTATTCGCTTTGGTCAGCGAGATAATTTTGGAGGGGAATCGTCCCGGAGATGCTGGTGGCCTGGGTATCGAGGGAAAAGGCCGTCTTGAGAATGCTTGCACCGAGGGGGTCTTTGGTCAGCAAGGTGTGGTAAGGGATGTTCTGGCCGATGAACCAGACCTTGCCTTGCCCGAATTCCAGGTAACCGAGGGCGGTGCCGGTGACTTCGTGATAAGAGAATTGGACGACATCCATCAAGTCGCCTTGCGGCACGATCGCCTGCCAGGGCTGGATTTGGAAGGGCAGCAGCGTGCCGGAGATTTCCTGGCCGATGATACGCACTGGTTCTGTGTAGAACTGGACATTCTCGCCATACACATCGAACAGGCGCGGTTCGCGCGCCAGCGGGTCGTTCGGCGCGCCGGTCAGGTCCACCAGCACCTGTCCACCTTGTTCCGCGTAGGCTCGGAGGAGAGACTCGGCCGCGCTGCGTTCATGCCATTCGAACGAAGAGAGAACAAGGGAGGGATACTT
>JBFMCM010000068.1:0-8075 GCA_040754355.1 Chloroflexota bacterium
CCCCTTGGGGAAGGGGGGCAGGGGGGAAGGGTCCGACTTTTTACTCCGTCTTCCTCTTCCACAAAGCGGAGACGACCATGAACAGGCCCAGCGCCAGGATGACGGCCGGGCCGAGGATCCTGGTCACCCAGGAGGGGGTCACGGTGAAGGCCGACATGGCGGCAAAGGCCAGCCCGGCAAAGCCGGTCACGATCAGCCCGCCCAGTTTCACCCCCTCGTTCTTCTGGAAGATGCCGATCAGCAGCAATGGCAGTCCCACGGAAAATGGGACCACTGTCCACAGCACGGCCCAGGCCTCCCACATCCCGGTCAGGGAGCAGAAGAGCAGCGCCAGCCCGGTCAATCCGACGATGCTGGCTGGGACCATCAGCCAGACCACGCCCAGGAAGATGGCCGCCAGCACGAAGCCGAGCGCCACGCCGATGACTTCCAGCGGCCAGAGGGCACCCCACAGGCCCCAGTTGCCGGTCAGGCTGGCGGCGAAGAGCAGCAGGCCGGTGGTCAGCACCGGCAGGCCGGGGATGAACAGGCCGCCCAGCCCCTTGTGCTGGCGGAAGATGAAGGGCGGGACGCAGAACAACAAGCCCGCGCCGATGACGGCCAGCGGCCAGGTGTGGAAGCCGGCGCGCAGCACGTCCAGGCCGGATGCCCCGGCCAGCAGGTTGCCGGCCAGCGCCAGCAGCGCCAGGGCGATCAGGGTCACACCGAAGAGCAGAGAAGCATTTTTGTGCATGGGAACCTCCTTTAGTTCCTTATCATTTGTTTTGTTTCAATTATTGAAACTTTTCTGGTGTGTCGTTGCGAGGAGGGCTGGTGGTCGAGTACCCTGAACGAAGCGAAGGGGTATCGAGACCCAGCCCAACGAAGCAATCTCCTCGCCGGCTGGGGGACTGCTTCGTCGCCCTTCGCCTGCCCTTTCGCTTCGCTTAAGGCTCCGGCGAAGGGCTCCTCGCAGCGACACGTTATTACTCTTTTTGGACATGAGCCAGTCCTTTGAAATCAGCCGCGTCGAAGTGAACTGGCGGCCATGAGTTCAGCCAGTAAGGAAATCGTTTCGTTTGTCGGCCAGGCGGAGATTAGAGCGATCGGATGATTGCCACCGCCAGCGAGATGAAGAACGTGATGCCTGCTGCCAGCATGACGCCGGTCCCGAACCAGCGGATGAAGGCCCGCCCGCCGTCCGATTGTTTCACGAGCCAGAACGGGGCGATGATCGAACCGGCCACGATCAGCGGTTCCAGCGGCCACAGGAGCGCCCAGTCTTCCCAGCGCCCGGTCAAGGCGTAATAGGTCAGCAGGAGGCCGTTGCCCATCAGCATCCCGCCCGGGATGAGCAGCCACGGGCCGGACGATTCCACCATCAGCAGGAAAAATAACAAACCAACCAGGATGAGTTCGGAAGGCCAGGCATACCCGAAGACTGTCCAGCCGAAGACGCCGCTGGCCCACAGCAGGACCATGTTGCCCAGGATCATCAATGTGAGCCAGGTCAACGCGCCGCGCGATCCCCGCCCCGGGCGGCGTGTTTTTCCGGTCTTGGGCGGGTTGAACGTGATGTCCGTGTCCTCGGAGGCGAATCCTGCATCCGCGAGTTCGGCTTTACGTTTCCCGGAGAAGACGGCCACCGCTGCGGGCCGGACCTGGGAAACTGCCACCGTTTGTGGGAGCGTCGTCGCCGCCGGGACCTGGATGCCGGCCTCCTGCGCAGCAGCCGTCAGCGCCTGTGACATCGCCTCCGCGCTCTGGTAGCGCTCGTCCGGGTCCTTGGCGAGCGCCTTGAGCGCCACGCGTTCGAAGGGTTCCGGCACGGACGGTTCGAGGGCGCGCGGCAGGGGCAGGGGGTCGTTCAGGTGCTTCATCAGGATGGCCAGCGGCGTATCCGCGTCGAAGGGGACGCTGCCGGTCAGCATTTCGTAGTAGGCGATGCCCAGCGAGTAGATATCCGAGCGGACGTCGCATTTCCCGTCCCGGCCCTGTTCGGGGGCCATGTAGTTGAGCGTGCCCATCAGCGCGCCGGAGACGGTGTACTGCGTCCCGCCCAGGATCTGGGCGATGCCGAAGTCGGTCAGCACGGCCTGGCCGCGCCGCGTCAGCAAGATGTTGGCAGGTTTCAGGTCCCGGTGGATGACGCCTTCGGCATGGGCATAGGCCAGGCCGGCAAGCGCGTCGCTCAGGATGCGGGTCAACTCGCCCAGCGGCATCCGTTCATTGCGCGTGCGGAAGGCGTTCAAATAGGCTTTGAGTGTGTCGCCCTCCAGAAGTTCCATGACCATGAAATAAAAATCGTCCTGCACATCGAAGTCATAGACCTGGACGATGTTGGGATGCCGCAGGTTGGCGACAGAACGCGCCTCGCGCCGGAAGCGGGAGAGGAACTCGGATTCCTCCACCAAATCGCTGCGCAGGACCTTGATGGCCACGTACCGGTCGAGGCTGGGATGGTAGGCTTTGTAGACCTGCGCCATGCCGCCGCGTCCCAGCGGTTCCAGGATGCGGTATTTGCCGAGGGTTTGACCTTCGAGTGAAACAGGGGCCATTGTTCGTTTTTTCTGCGGAGTTTTCGCGGCCATAGGTCTCGTCCGGCCTATATCATACATGAGAGGGCGGGACTCGACCTATCCAGCGGCTAATATGGGGCTATTCGGATGGCATTGAGAGGATATTGGTTCGGAGTATTTCAGACACTGCGGCCTATGCGACCATCAATTTATAACCCAGCCCGCGGATGGTGAACAACAACTGGGGGTTGGCCGGGTCCACTTCGATGCGCGTCCGCAGGCGGCGGACGAGATTTTCGATCTGGTAGTCGAAGATGCCGCCCTCCACATATTCCGGCCAGACGGCGCGTCCGATGTCGTCCTTCGAGCAGACCTGGCCGCGCCGCTCGTAGAGGTAGGCCAGCAGGGCGTATTCTTTGGGCGAGAGCGTCACTGCCTGGCGGTTGACGCGCACCACCCCGGCGCTGGTATCCACTTCCAGGTCCGGCAGCGGATTTTCGCGCGTGGTGGTGTCGGGATCGTGGAATATGAAGGTCACATCGCCCGTCTTCAGACTGTCGCCGTCGCGCAGGTCCAGCGAGCCGACCACGCGCTCGTTGTTGCGGAATGTCCCATTGGTGGAGCCTAAATCGTCCACGAACCAGCGCCGTCCGTCGCGGCGGATGCGGGCGTGTTCGCGTGAGATGCTCTTGCTGACGATGACGACGTCGCATTCCACGGCGCGTCCGATGGTGAATTTATCTTTGGTCAGGGGATGTTCCTGGCCGTTGGGATCTGTCAGGTATGGGCCGGAGGGAGAGATATTCATGGCGGCTCGCAAATGAAGGGCTGCTCCAATTATACCCGCAGGAGGTAGTTTTTCGATAATCCTTGCCGGTAAAAGCGGCAGGAGTATAATTGCCGCTTGGTTGCAATCATTTGTATGTGAGAAGGAGCAATTTATGGCCAAGAAGAAATCCAATGTCATCGGTATCCTGACCGGCGGCGGTGACGTGCCGGGTCTGAATCCTGCCATCCGCGCCGTGACCATCCGCGCCCTGCGGGAAGGCTACCAGGTCATCGGTCTGCGGCGCGGCTGGGCCGGGCTGGTGGACATCCTCCGGGATAAGGAAGCCGATAACAGCGCCAACTACCAGGTGTTGACCGAGGATGTGGTCAACCGCGCCGGGCGCACCGGGGGCACCTTCCTCCATACTTCGCGGACCAATGCAGCCAGCGTCAAACGGGAGAGTCTACCCCATCATTTGCGGGATAAATACGACCAGGAACGCAATGACCTGACCGAGGAGGTCTTGAAGAACCTGGATTTCCTGGGGATTGATTCTCTTATCCCCATCGGGGGCGATGATACGCTCAGTTATGCCGTCCGCTTGTTCAAGGAAGGCTTCAAAGTGGTCGCCATCCCCAAGACAATGGACAATGACGTGCCCGGCACCGATTACTGCATCGGGTTCTCCACCTGCGTGACGCGCACGATTGCCCTGACGAACAGCCTGCGGACGATCGCTGGTTCGCATGAACGCATCATGGTGCTGGAGGTCTTTGGCCGCTATGCGGGGTTCACTGCCATGCTCCCGGCCATGGCCGGCGCGGCCAATCGCTGCGTCATCCCGGAATGGAAATTCAATATTGACCGCCTGGCTGAATTGCTGGTCTACGACCGCAACCGCAACCCAAGCAAATATTCGATCGTACTGGTTTCCGAAGGGGCGATGTTCGAAGGCGGCGAGATGGTTTTCCAGGATCGCTCCACGGATGCATTTGGCCACGCCAAATTGGGCGGAATTGGCGACCTGATCTCGGCGGAACTCCAGAATCGCACGGCAAAACACAACAACGGTGTAGGGATCAACATCATCAATCAGAAACTGGGCTACATGGTGCGCGGCGGCGATCCGGACGCGATCGACTCTGTTGTCCCGATGGCCTTCGGGAACCTGGCACTCGACCTGCTCCTCAAAGGGTATCACGGGCGTCTGGTTGTCCTGAAAGATGGCCGCTACGACAATGTCCCGCTGGATGTGGTGACTGGCTCGAAGAAGACGGTCAATGTGGGAAAGTTCTACGATACCACCCGCTATCGTCCCATCTATGAAAACTTCCAGATGAAGCCGCTCTTCATCATGACGAGCGAAGGGTAGTCAAGAAACGAAGAAGCACCCCGGCCTTGCTTGACCGGGGTGCTTCTTCATCTGCCAAGAACTAGGTCGTCCGTAATATCAGGACGATTATTGCAGCCGCGCAAGAGAGGATGCATGTCATCACAACGAGTGTGGTCGCTACGATTACCGCGCGGCTGTTATCTCTGTCTTTCTGGGGAGTGAGGGAATCGGTCATTTCGGCCTCCTAAAGGTTGTATCGAATTGGTTACTTCAATATACGACTTCAGAAGGCTGAAGTTGTCGGTTATCTTCCCATTTTTTATTTGGCGGTAAGCAATTGGTCGCTTAGGTGGGCTGGGCAGTCGCCGTAGACTTCCTGGCACTCACCAACAGGGCGCGTGTATCTTCGAGTCTTTGCATGGCCGACCGGGCTACTTCACGCATCATCCCAAAGGCCAGTTTGGCGTCAATATCACACAATGCGCGCAGTGAAGCCGCGTCAATTTTCAGCACGCGGCAGGTCGTGCTTGCTTTGATGGTCCCTGTGTAGATATATGGTTCGACGAGAGCCGAGATTCCAAAAATCTCTCCTGGATCGAAATCGCTGATATAGTATTCTGCGTAGTAATCGGGGTCGTTCTTCGAAGTGACGACATAATAAAGACCTGTGCTGCCCTCCAGCACCAAGTACAAGGCTTCTGCAGGCTGATCGTGTTCCAGGATGGTAGTGTCTTTTTCAAAAGCAATTTCGTGGGCAATCATTGCGACGGCGTTGTACTGCTGGCTCGTCAGGAACCCGAAGAAGGGGAAACGGCGGAGAAGTTCGGGGGAAACCATTTTTCCTCCTTTCGGAATGAGAATAGGTTGACTTGAATGGAGTGGGGCGATGAACGGATGGGGATTGCGAATGTCAATTGTATAATATCACATTTTGGGATAAATAACACAATCAATATTGGGTTGTATCAACCAATCCCCATGATTTAAAAATACCAGGACTGGGATTGCAACCACTCCCAATCCTGGCGAGATAGCACGAGAGAGAATTTATGCCCTGGCGGCGGCCAGTTCGACCTGGGTGTATTTCAGGCGCTCGAGCACCGCGGCGGCCACATTGCGCATCAGAGCATAGCCCAGAAGTTTGTCAACCTGCATCAAGGCACGCACGGCGGGACCATCAATCTCTACCACCTTGACTGAGACATTGGCGCGTGCCGAGGAAATGTATGTATAGGGTTCGATCAGGGCTGAAACCCCCAACATCTCACCCGGAGCGATGGAACCAACCAATGCGTTGACTATCGCGCCTTCGCCACCCCCACTGTAGATCAGGTCAACATCCCCTTCGACCAGGAGGATGAGTTTGTTGGCGGCATTATTTTCCTTTAACAGAAGAGTCTCTTTTGGGTAGGTTTTTTCCTCAGCGATGATTGCGAGTGCTTTCAACTGTTCATCAGTGAGCAGGGCGAAGAACGGATAACGTCGGAGAAGTTCAGGGGAAACCATTTTTCTCTCCTTCTATCAATCGATTAATTTTTGTACGGCTTCCACGGCCACAGAGACCGCGGCTTCCACAGGCGGGCTGAGTTTCTCGGAGAAGTCGTAGACTGCCTCGGCCTCGATTGCCACCACCAGCACATCTTCGTCCTTCGGCAGGGGGATGTCCATGCTGCGGCCAACGTTCAGGGCGTTGCGCAGGGAGGTATCGTGGGCGGCTGTGGTGTGGCCGGAAGTCAGGTCTGGCAGGTCAGCAAGCGGGAGCAGGCTGACGGTCCCGACCGGTTTCGTGCCCGTGTAGATGGAGTCGATCAGGATGACGCGCTTGTAACCCGTCATTTGTTCCATCAGGCTGAGTCCGCCCAGGGCGAAACATTCCACCTGGACATCTCCCTCACGTGGGGACGAGGGCAGGCGTTGTTTCACTTCTTCCGCCACCCGCCAGCCGACGCCGTCGTCGCCGAGGATGGGATTGCCGAGACCGATAATGAGTGTCTTCATGGTTATATGGTCTAAATGGTCTTACCAGCCAGCGACCGGTAAGACCATTTAGACAAGGGAGACCTGAAACTAATCAATAAACTGCTTCTGCACGTCCAGGATTTCGCCGTTCGCCTTGCGGATGGTGACTTCGAGCGGCATCTGGCCGGGAAGCGAATGGGTGGCGCAGCCGAAACAGGGATCGTAGGAACGGAAGGCCATTTCGACCATGTTCAGGAGGCCTTCGTTGATGACGGTACCCTTCTTGATCAGACTGCTGGCGGCCTTTTGGATGGACATGGTGATGGGCGCATAGTTATTCGTGGTGCCGACGATCAAGTTGACCTTGGTGACCACACCGCGCTCATCGGTCCAGTAGTGATGCGTCAGGGTGCCGCGCGGCGCCTCGACGATGGCCACGCCCTCGGTCGGTTTCTCGGTCGGGATGGCATGGTAGTTCGGGGAGGTGATCTCCGGGTCGGTGGCGAGTTCCACCCAGCGTTCGGCGGCGTAGAGCAGTTCGATCAAGCGAGCCCAGTGGGTGGCCAAGCGCTGATGGACCGGCTTCCCGCCCAGAGTCTTGTAGAACTTCTCGTATTCGGCCTGGGCCAGAGGAGTGGCCATGCCATCCGCCGCGTTGAGGCGCGAGAGCGGAGTGGCGCAATAGACGCCCGAGTCTGGGCCGTCTACGAAGCCTTTCCAACCGACTTTCTTGAGATACGGGAATTTCAGGTACGTCCAGGGTTCGACATGTTCGGCAACGTTGTCGGTGTACTCGTTCGGCGCGTACTTGACGAGTTCCTTGCCATCCGGGCCAGTGACGCGCACCTTGCCGTCGTAGAAGTTGATCTTATTGTTCTCGTCCACGAGGCCCATGTAGTATGTCTTGTGGGTGTAGATGTCGCCGAGGATGAGGTCCACGTAGGCTTTGTTGCCCAGCACGATGTCATTGAAGGCTTGCAGGCTGAACTGGGCAAACTCGATTGCCCAGCGGCCCATTTTTTCGATCTCGACGCGCTGTTCCTCGGTGATGCCTTTGGTCAGGCCGCCGGGGATAGAGGTGCAGGGATGCACCTTGCGCCCGCCGATCATCTCGACTACTTCGTGGCCGTACTTGCGCATCTGGATGACCTTGCCGCCGATCTCCAGCCCGACCTTATGGATGACGCCCAGGATGTTGCGTTCGGCGACCGGGGCATCCGGGCCCACGATGAAGTCCGGGCCGGCCAGGGCATAGAAGTGGGTAGTGTGGTCGGTGCAGTAGAAGGCCGAATAGAGCAATTCGCGCAGCATCTTGGCTGTTCGCGGCGGGTCCACGTGATAGACGGCATCCGCGGCCTTGGCACCGGCCATGTGGTGCGCTTCCGGGCAGACGCCGCAGATGCGGTTGGTCAGCAGGGGCATTTCCTCCACCGGGCGGCCGACGCAGAAGCGCTCGAAGCCGCGCAGTTCGGGGATCTGGAAATAGGTGTTGGCGACATCGCCGTCTTCGTTCAAG
>JBFMCM010000069.1:0-4797 GCA_040754355.1 Chloroflexota bacterium
GTACCTGGGAAAAGTACCAGTTTGCCCTCGAAGTCGGCGGTGTCATCGTGGCCGAGGGCAAGGTGGACGCCCAGTCCAGCCCGGCCAAGGTGCTGGTGGACAATATTCGCACCCAAATTAAATTAACGGATCCTGCCCAAAGTCCAGCCGAAGAACCTTCCCAGATGCCGCTGCGCCCCGCCGCGGACCGTCAGCCTGTACCCGATAAAAAGCCGCCCCAGCAGAGAGGGCGCGTCCGGGAGACCCCGGCTGTTTACAAGAAAGCCGCGCCTGCCGTCGGGAAGACGAGAGGAGGACCCGACAGCGAACGCCGCCCTGAGCCTGTCGAAGGGCCTCCTCCGCCCGAAGACCCGCCCGAATGGCAGACCTACACCCCTTCTGCAGGAAACTCAGATTCAGCCAGCCTGTCCGCTGCGGAGGCCGGGCTGGAGGTCCCGGTCGTGGAGCCGCCGGAGACCGATTTGCCCGAAGAGCCGTTATCAGTGGTCAGTGGACAGTTACCGGCAGGGTCTGCGGAATCATCCCCCCTCAGCAATATTGAGTCTCATGAACCAATCGCCCCGAAATTGTCCCCTATCACACCGCCCCCCCTCAGCCTGGACGAGGAACACCCGCCTCAAATGGTGACAGTCACCCTGCGCTCCAGCGGCGACGCCGAACGCGACATCCGCCGCATCAGCCGCTTGCACGGGGCGTTCATCTCCTTCCCAGGCAAGGACCGCTTCCAGTTCCAGATTTTCGAAGAAGGCAAAGGCCACTTGATTGACTTCCCCAATGACACGACGCGCGTCTGCCCCGAATTGCTGCGCATGGCGAAGGATTTCGTCAGGGAGGAAAACCTCAGGGTGGAACCGATCACTTACCAATAAAAACATTGGGCGGCCCGACGGCCGCCCAACTTATTTAAAATAGATTCTTATTCTCTCTTACCCACTCGAACAGCCTCCCCACCCCCTCCTTCACGCCAACCTTCGGCTTCCAGCCCAACTCTTGCTCCGCCTTGCGGATGTCGGCCACGAAGACCCTCTGGTCGCCGGGACGCCAGTCGCCGCGCGCCACCGGGATTTTCCTGCCAAGCAGGCTTTCCAGCATCGGCCCGAACTCGGTCCAGATGGACATGGTATTCCCCGGCCCGCCGCCCAGGTTGTAGACCTGACCCTTGACCCGGTCAATGCCCCCGATGGCCGCGTCGTAGGCGTCCAGCAGGTCGTCCACCCAGAGCACGTCGCGGATCTGCTTGCCGTCGCCGTAGATGGTGATCGGCCGCCCGGTGACCGCTGCAATGACCATCCAGGCAACCCAGCCCTGGTCTTCCACGCCGAACTGGCGCGGACCGTAAATGCAGGATTGGCGAAAAACCACCGTTGGCAGGTCGTAGATGCGCGCATAGTCGCGCACGTACTGGTCACCGGTGCCTTTGGAGCAGCCATATGGCGAGTGGAAATCCAGTGGCTGGGATTCGGAACATCCGAATGGCAAATCTTCATACTCACAGCGCGTCTCCCGCTCCACAACTTGCACGTCCTCCATGCCGCCATAGACTTTATTCGTGGAGGCGTACAGCACCGCAGGCTTCCGGTCCGAGAGGCGCGCCGCCTCGACCACATTGAAGGTCCCCAGGGCGTTGACCTCGAAGTCCTCGCGCGGCTCGGTGACGGAGGTGGTCACCGCCACCTGGGCTGCCAAATGCACGATGACATCCGCCTCGCGGCTGGAGTCTGCCAACAAAACCGCGTCGCGCACGTCCCCGACGACGAACCGGAAGGCGTTCTCCCCGAATTTTTCCTTCAACCAGGCCAGGTTGAGCCGCGCGCCCGCGCGGCTGAGATTGTCGTAGATGGTGACCTTCTCGCCGCGTTCCAGCAGGCGGCTGACATAATTCGAGCCGATGAACCCAGCCCCGCCGGTGATGAAATAATTGTTAGTCATGTCTCTCCTTGCCTGGCACTAGTGGTTTCGATACGACGGCGGTAAGCACCGCCGTCTACTCAACCACCGATTTTGCCAGTAACATCATTTTTTGGAAAACGCCGGTGGTTGAGTAGCCCGTGTTCTTCGGGCGTATCGAAACCACCGCCTTTCCCAGTTTCGTCATTTTCAAAGAAATGTTGGTGGTTGAGTAGCCCGTGCTCTCCGGGCGTATCGAAACCACCGGTTGCATCCTTTACATTCGCCCTCGTAAAAACCTTCTTTGCCAGCGCGGGTAAATGTTCAGCGTGGTTGTTGATCAATGCTTCTCGCTTTGCGCGCCGCCAACCCTGAACCTGTTTTTCTCTGAAAAAAGCGTCAGCAATACGCTTGTATTCTTCGCAATACACCAACTGCACAGGCAATCGCTTTGAGGTGTAATTCGAGCCCAATCCTTCCTGATGTTCGATTACTCGGCGTTCCAAATCTTTGGTAGAACCGACATAATACGAGCCATCACAACATTCCAGAATGTACATCCAGGCCATTATAAAATCCTTGTTAGCGACGGTGGTTGAGTAGCGAGCGAAGCGAGCGTATCGAAACCACCACTGCATCTAATAACAAGGAAGGGCATATCTACCTCTACCCCTCTTGTCGTTTCCTCAACTGCCGGTGCACACCCATCAGCGTCTCGCCCTCATTCGAGAGGGCGTACAAGCCGATGATGCCCGTGGACAAATAGTTGAACAGGTGGGCGACCAGCGCGGCAGCCAGCGCCGTGGACTCGTCGCCGCTGACCAGGGCCAGCGCGCCTCCCAGCGCACCCTCGTAGGTGCCGACCGCGCCGGGCAGGGACGGGATGGCGTTGCCAAAAGCCACCGCGCCCAGGCCAAAGACGGACCAGAGCGGTCTCGCCTCGGGGAAGAAAGCCAGGATGAGCAGGTAGAACTGGAAGATGGCAAAGGCCCAGTTGAAGGCCATCCAGAGCAGGACACGCAGGAACAGCCAGCCATCCGTCAGGATGGCCAGGCCGGAGAACAGGGAGGCCAGGAACTCGCCGCCGCGCTTCTGCACCCCCGGCCAGCGGACCGTGAGCCGGTGGAACAGGCCCAGCGTCCGTTCGCGGTTGCGCGTCAGCAGGTAGAGGATCACCAGCCCGGCGACCACCAGTCCGCCGATGACGAGGGCGATCTGGGCGGCGCCCTGCGCGCCGACCACGAACGGAACGGCGCTCAGCAGGATGGCGGCGGCAAACGCCAGGTCCAGCACCCGCTCGATGACGATGGTCGGCAGGACTTCCATGAAACCGAGTTTGGACTTGCGTCCCAGCAGGAAGGCGCGCCCGATCTCCCCCAGCCGGAAGGGCAGGAAATTGTTCAGCAGGTAGCCTTCGCACAGGGTCAGGAAAACATCCCGGTAGGAGGCGCGACCGCGCAGGATGGTGCGCCAGACGATGCCGCGCATCGAAAGCCAGATGAACGAGCAGGCGAAGGCCGCCAGCAGCAATCCGTAGTTCGCCGAGCGGATGGCGTCCACGAATTGCTGCAGGTCAACGAAGTAGAGAATCGCGGCGATGGCGACCAGGCTGATGAGCGCTCCCGGCAGCCAGCGGCGGGCTGATTTCCAAATATTGGACATAAATGATTCTCAACACAAAGGACACGAAGTATCACGAAGGAACAGATTCACAAAGGTTTTCTTTGTGTTTTTCTCTTTGTGAACCTTTGTGCCCTTCGTGTTAAAAAATTATTCCTCTTCCAGCCTCAACACCGCCATGAAGGCTTCCTGCGGGATTTCCACGTTGCCGATCATCTTCATGCGTTTCTTGCCCTTCTTCTGTTTTTCGAGCAGTTTCTTCTTGCGGGTGATGTCGCCGCCGTAACACTTGGCCAGCACATCCTTGCGCAGCGCCTTGACGTTGGCGCGGCTGATGATGCGCCCGCCCGAAGAGGCCTGGATGGCCACATCGAACAACTGGCGCGGGATGAGTTCCTTGAGTTTGGTGATGAAGCGCTGGCCTTTGTGGTAGGCGTCCTTCTCATGAACGATGGTCGCCAGGGCGTCCACCGGTTCACTGTTGACCAGGATCTCGAGTTTCTGCAGCCGGTCAGCGCGGTACTCGAGGAACTGGTAATCCAGCGAGGCGTAGCCGCGCGTGCGGGATTTCAACTCGTCGAAAAAGTCCACGATGATTTCGGAAAGCGGAATCTCATAATCCAATTGCACGCGGTGCGGGGCCGGGTATTCCTGCTGTTTGTAGATGCCGCGCCGCTTGGTCACCAAGTCCATGATCGGGCCGTAGTAATCGGTGGGGGTGATGATCTCGATGGTCATCCACGGCTCGCGGATCTCCTCGATGCCGCCCTCGTCGGGCAGGTCGGCCGGGGAGGCGACGATGAGCGTCTCGCCGGTGCGCAGGAGCACTTCGTAGGCCACGGTCGGGGCGGTGAAGACCATGTTCAGGTCATATTCGCGCTCCAGGCGCTCCTGGATGATTTCCATGTGGAAGAGGCCCAGGAATCCAGCGCGGAAGCCGAAGCCGAGCGCCTGCGAGGTCTCCGGCTGGAAGGTCAGCGAGGCGTCGTTGAGCTGCAGTTTTTCCAGCGCTTCGCGCAGGTCCTGGTAGTCGTCCGCCTCGGCGGGGTAGATGCCGGCGAAGACCATCGGCTTGGGAGTCCGGTAACCCGGCAGCGGCTGCGCAGCCGGACGGGCGGTGCTGGTGATGGTGTCGCCGACGCGCGCCTCATGAACGGTCTTCAGCCCGGTGGCGATGTAGCCCACCTCGCCCGCCGCCAGACCCGGGACCGGTTTCATCATCGGGGCAAAGATGCCCACCTCGATCGGTTTCACGTCCACACCGGTGGACATCAGGTGGATGCTGTCATT
>JBFMCM010000070.1:0-12067 GCA_040754355.1 Chloroflexota bacterium
GGACTGGCGCGCGCCGCCGCCCCGCTGATCGGCGGTTTCCTGAACGACGCGATTGCCCCTAAGGCTATTTGGTATGGCGGACTGACCTTCGGTCTGACGAGCACACTGGTACTTTTCCTCCTCGCCCGCCACGCGCGGGACCCGAAACCCGCGCTGGAAGAACTACCCGGTTAAATCAAAGTCTCCCGGTCGTGCAAAGACCGGGAGACTGTTTCTATTCGGGAATAACTGGTTATTGGGCAGCCTTGGCTGCTTCTTCCAACATGACTGTGGTCAGCGACTTCGGGCGCTCGATCGGCTGGCCGAGGGCGCGCGCCCAGACCAGGTTGGCGGTCACGCCCAGGGCGCGGCCGACGCCGAACAGCACGGTGTAAAAGTCGAACTCGCGCACGCCATAGTAATACTGGAGCGTGCCCGAGATGGCGTCCACGTTGGGAGCTGGGTTCTTGGCCTTGCCTTGCTCCTTGAGCACGGTCGGCACCACATCATAAACCATATCTGCCAGGCGGATGAGAGTATCATCGGGGAAGCGCGCCTTGGCAAATTCCATCTGGGCGGTGAAGCGCGGGTCGGTGACGCGCAGGACGGCATGCCCGTAGCCGGGAATGACCTTGCCTCCATTGAGCGTGTCCCAGGCGAATTTGTAGAGTTCATCGCGCGGAGGCACGCCGCCGAACTTGTCGCGCACGCTGATCAGCCAGCCCAGACATTCCTGGTTGGCAAGCCCATGCAGCGGACCAGCCAGGCCGTTGAGGCCGGCCGAGAAGGCATAGTAAGCGTCCGAAAGCGCCGAGCCCACCAGGTGGGTAGCGTGCGCTGACACGTTACCGGATTCGTGGTCGGAGTGCAGGATGAAATACAGGCGGGCCAGTTCGGCATACCCCTTGCGGTCCGAGACGCCCATCATGCGGGAGAAGTTCGTCCCGTAGTCCTGGCGGGCATTGAATTTCGGCTTCTTGGTTTCGCCAAAATATTTCATCCGGTAGATGAATGCGGCAATGACCGGGAGTTTGGCGGTCAGGTTGAGGGTATCCTCCAGGGTGGCCTCCCAGTAAGCATCCTTCTTGATCCCCTCGTTATATTTCATGGCAAAGACAGACTGGCTCTGGAGCGCCAAGACCGCCTGCGAGAACAGCACCATCGGGTGCGTTTCTTTCGGCATTGCCTTGAGCATCTTGAAGACGTGATCCGGCACCACGGCGCGCTTGGCCCATTCGGCTTCCACTTCCTCGGCCTGCTCGCGGGTGGGGATTTCACCCACGATCAGCAGGTAGAACAATCCGCCCACATAGGGAATTTTGGCGCCGCGCGGCTTGGGGAGTTTCTTGAGCACTTCGGGGATGGCCATGCCGCGGAATTTGATGCCGGTTGCCGGGTCCACGAAGGAAATATCGGTCACCAGCGATTTGATGTCGCGCATCCCGCCGTAGACCTGGCCGATGGTCACTTTGTCCAGGACGATTTCGCCCTGTTCCTTGACCAGTTTCGTCACCCGCGCCCGGAAGTCGGGCAATTGGGCAGCAATCTTCTCGTGCAAAATCATATCAGCCTCCACTGGGCAGGGACGGTTTTCCTCCGTCCATGCAAAATTGAGTTTTTCCGCAGTTCTGGAGCGCAGACTTTATTCTGCCAAATCGCAGGGTGAGTCTGCGCTCCGGCACGTACGGATAGGGTCCTAGATTTTCACCAACGAATGCAAGACCGTGATGCTCTCCTTGACTGCCGCGGCGGATTTCTCCAGCGCAGCCTTTTCGTCAGCATCCAATTTATACTCGACGATCTTCTCCACGCCTTCGCGGCCCAGCTGCACCGGGACACCGAAGAACATGTCCTTCAGACCATACTCGCCCTGCATGTACGCCGAGGCTGCCACAATGAGGTGCTTGTCCTTCAGGATCGCTTCGGCCATTTGTGTTACGGCAATCGAAGGAGCGTAGTAGGCCGAACCGGTTTTGAGCAGGCTGACGATCTCGCCGCCGCCCTTGCGCGTCCGGGTGACAATGGCCTCGAGTTTGTCGGCCGGCAGGTAATCGCGCAGCGATACACCGGCAATATTCGAACGGCTGGTTAGCGGCACCATCTCGTCGCCGTGGCCGCCCAGCACGTAGCAGTGAATATTTTCCACACTCACCCCGGTCTCCATGGCGACAAAGGCGCGCATGCGCGCCGCATCGAGAATACCCGCCTGCCCAACAATGCGCTCGCGCGGCAGTTTACCGACTTTCATCGCCAGGTAAGCCATCGTGTCGAGGGGATTGGTCAACATGATGTACAGCGCATCCGGCGAGTGCTTGAGGGTGTTCTCGACCGCCGCGCTGACAATGTTGGCGTTGGTCGTCAGCAGGTCTTCGCGGCTCATGCCCGGCTTGCGCGGGATGCCAGCCGTAATAACCACGATGTCCGAGCCTTGGGTGGCAGCATAGTCATTGCTCCCAACGATGGCTACGTCCTTGCCGATGACCGGCAAGGCTTCCTGCATATCCAGCGCCTTGCCCTGCGGCATTCCCTCGACGATGTCCACCAGCACCAGGTCAGCGATCTCGCGTTCGGCCAGCCAATGGGCGGTGGTCGAGCCGGTCATGCCGGCTCCAATGATGGATATTTTTGCTGTCATCCTTCCTCCTTATGATGGTTGAACAGTAGTTGCCAGAATCACTATCATCATTTTATATGCAACAATACCCCTTTAATAGTATTTTTTATCACACTTAATCTGTATTTTTATCCTCTAAAGCACGATTTTTAGCCGAAAAACGTAACTGACTAGCCTCCCGCAGGTTTCAGAGGCCACCAGCAGGCCGGGCAAATCACGATGGCTTGTCTGCATCTGTGACTAACGCATTGTAAACCTGCGGAGGGTATGGGTAATCCTCTCCACCACGATTTTAGCCTAAAATCACGGTTTTTAGGTAAAAACAAAAACAGGCGGCTTCTTCAACCGCCTGCTTGTCGTTTCGGACCATCAGCCTGCCGCGTGTTCGAGAAACATCGTCGCCTCCATGGCCGCGGCCGCCCCCATCCCCGCTGAAATGACGACTTGTTTGAAATGCGGGTCGGCAGCCTCGCCGGCTGCGTACACGCCCGGGACGCTGGTGTGCATCCGTTCGTCAACCTTGATGAAACCGTTTTCCATTTCCAACTGACCAGCAAATATCTTTGTGTTGGGAGTATGCCCGATGAAGACGAACAGGCCATCGGTCGAGAAGACGCGTTCCTTGCCGGATTTGACGTTCTTCAACCTGACGCCGGTCACTTTATCCGTGCCGATCACCTCGGTCACCACGGTGTCCCAGATATATTCGATCTTCGGGTTATCCTGGGCGCGTTTTTGCAAAATCACCCCGGCGCGTAACTTGTCCCGGCGATGAATTATGGTGACAGAGGTGGCGAAGCGCGTCAGGAACAGCCCCTCCTCTAAGGCTGAGTCTCCGCCGCCCACCACGACCACTTCCTTATCCTTGAAGAACCAGCCGTCACAGGTACCGCAATACGAGACGCCTTTCCCGGTCAGTTCAGCCTCGCCGGGGACGTTGAGATGGTTCGGGTTGGCGCCCGTGCTGATGATGAGCGTATCGGCCGTATACTCACCATTGTCGGTCGTCACCCGAAACGGACGCGCAGACAGGTCAACGCTCTGGGCCGAATCGAATTCGACCGCTGCGCCGAAGCGTTCGGCCTGCTTCTGGAACAACTCGCCCAGTTCCGACCCGCCCACCCCTTCGGGGAAGCCGGGATAGTTTTCGATCGTGTGCGTCAGCGACGCTTGCCCGCCCGGCTGGAGGCCGGTCAGCACGATCGGATGGAGTTCGGCGCGCGCCGCGTAGAGGGCAGCCGAGAGGCCTGCTGGTCCCGCGCCGAGGACGAGCACCCGCGTATGCCGGGGTTCGCTTTTCGTTGTCGAAGTTTCACTTAGATTGAACATCATTACCTCGTTGAATATTCATGTGCATTTTATCAGATGCAGCAAACGATGGAAAGTTGCGCCTTCGCACGTTGATGATACACGAGGGGCGCAAATTGTTGTATACTAGACTTTAGCCGTAATAACCGCCAAGAGGCAGAGAACGCCAAGAAAAGCCCTTGGCGACTTCCAAATCCGCTTGGCGTCTTGGCGGTGAAGATGATTGCGAATAAAGTCAACTTTAAACAGGAAAGGAGCATAAACTATGAGCGAGGTTGGTAGAAAAGACAAAGGCAAAAAAGAGCAAAAGAAGAAGCCCAAACTCGACCCCAAGGAGAAACGCAAACTGAAAAGGGAAAAGAAGAATAAGTGACCATTGTCAGAAGTCCGCCTGCGGTTTGGGCGGACTTCCGTTTTACCCTCCGACAATCTTGTTGTCTGGCAATTAAGGTTATGGTATAGTATTACAGTGCAAAGTCGCGAACGGGCAGGCTGAGTAGTCTGGGATAGGAAGGCATGGTATCTTTCTCCAACCACGGCCAAGTGGGAAGGAGACAAAGAACACCATGCCTGCTGAAATTGTAACTGAAATCTGTCCTGCACCCGAATGCAATTTGAGCCAAGAAGATGTTGAGCGATTTTTGGATGAATTGACGAAATACATGGAACGGTTTGAATCTGCCTTTCAGCGAGTGGAACAATTGAAGCGATGCAAAGTCTATGTACACGGCTTGCTGGGCAAAGCCACGCGCAAGAACGTCGAACAGATGGCGCTGGGTTTGGGGGAGAAGGTGCGAAGTCAGCAATACTTTGTGGGGCAAAGCCCGTGGGAAGCGGAGCCTGTGACAGGCATTCATCAGCAACTGGTGGGTGAAACGCTGGGCGAAGAGGATGGGGTGGCGCTGATTGATGAATCGAGTGCGGTGAAGCAGGGCGAGGATTCGGTTGGTGTGGCGCGGCAATATTGCGGATCGGTGGGCAAGGTGGCGAACGGGCAGGTGGGCGTGTACCTGGGGTATGCCAGTCGCAAAGGCTACAGTTTGGTCGAGGGGCAATTGTTCATGCCCGATAAGTGGTTGGAAGAAGACCATGCCGAGCGACGCAAGGCGTGCGGCGTTCCAGAAGACCTGGGATACAAGACGAAACCAGAAATCGGGCTGGAATTGCTCCAAAAAGCCAAAAAACGCGGCAGTTTGCCCTTTTCCTGGGTGGCGGCGGACGAATTGTACGGGGATTCGCCCGCTTTTCGGGATGGAGTGGACGAGTTGGGGAAGTGGTATTACACCGAGATCAAGAGTACGACCCCGATTTGGCGCACCCGACCCAAAGTCTATGTTCCCAAATGGAAGAGGCGTGGTCGTCGTCCAACCCGCTTGCGTTTGCGGTATGCCAGCCAACGTCCTATTCGAGTCAAAGACGTGGTGAGAAATATTCCCAAACAAGACTGGGTTCAAGCCATCATCAAAGAAGGCAGTAAGGGACCCATTGCTTGTGAATTTGCCTTCCTGCGCGTGACCGAGTCGCGCGGCAGCCTGCCCGCAGGGGAAGTGTGGCTGATCATCCGCCGTAATCTGGATGATCCTTCGGTGATCAAATACTACTTCAGCAATGCTCCTGCCAACACGCCTCTGAGCGAGTTCGTTCGCATCAGCGGTATGCGTTGGCTGATTGAAACCATCTTTGAAGAAGCCAAAGGCGAAGTCGGAATGGATCATTACGAAATGCGTAGCTGGTTGGGATGGCATCATCATATGCTCTTGGTCGCTCTCGCTCATCACTTCCTGGTTCGTTTGAGAATCCGTTTTCAAGAACAAGCGCCTGCTCTCACAATTTATCAAGTCCGTCTGTTGCTGGCCGCTATCCTGCCCGCGCCTGTCTTGGATATTCAGGCCGCTTTGGAGCGAGTGCGGTATTACCAGAAACGCAATTTTGTCGCTTATCGCTCTCAGCGCAAGGCGAAAGTGGCTCAACTGGCTACTCTCGCTCCCAACCTTGCGCTGTAATACTAAGGGCGGCCTGGGTTTTGAAAAACTCATTCGAGAAGGCCAAATAATTAATAGAAAGCGCTATGAACCATACCTGCGAGAATCAAGTTCTAATCCCTGGTGGGGAATTCCAAATGGGTTCGGATACTGATAAGGATCATAGTCAAGTGCATAAGGTTCTAATCAACTCTTTTTATATTGACAAATACGAAGTCGCAAACATCCTGTACAATAATTTCTGTAAGGCAACTGGACATCGGCTGCCGGGGTTTTGGTGCATGGATGGTTTCCGCTACGGCCCAAATTTCCCTAATCATCCGGTGGTTGGTGTAAGCTGGCAGGATGCAGCAGCCTATGCAGATTGGTGTGGTAAACACCTGCCAACCGAAGCAGAATGGGAATATGCAACCAGAGGGGGCCTTTCGAATATGAATTACCCAAATGGTAATACCTTAGACCCTTCTCAGGGGAATTACAGCAAATCGGCCTTAGGTGGGCCAATCGAAGTAGGGAGTTATTCAGGAAATGGTTTTGGCCTTTATGACATGCAGGGTAATGTTGTCGAGTGGGTGTGGGATTACTACGATGAAAATTATTACTCGTCGAGTCCGATGGTAAACCCATGGGGGCCGGAAACGGCTCGAGCCTGTGAGCTTCCATGCAATCCGGGGCGGCGGCTGGCATTCTGGCCCTTATTGCAACAGGGTTTATTATCGAAATGCTCTTCCGGCTAACTGGCTTGATTTCAATGTAGGATTTCGCTGTGTTAAAGACGTTGAGGCAGGCGAGACGGTTTGATGCAAGGAGAAAAAGGAATGCGAGTAGCCCAAGTTTTTGACCATTATCCACGAACCGGCCAATCAGCGGGAGAGTTCCTCTTCTGCCCTTATGATCGAAAGCCTCTGATCAAGGTGGAAAGTGGGGGCAAACAACGCCCCACCTGCTCAAGTTGTGGATTCGTTCACTTCCGCAACCCATCTCCTACAGTAAGTCTTCTCATTGTGGATGGAGAGCGGGTTTTATTGGGAAAACGTGGTGGACATCCCGGTAAAGGTACATGGTCGCTGCCGAGTGGTTACATCGAATATGATGAGGATTTTCTGAGTACGACTATTCGGGAAGCAAAAGAAGAGACGGGATTAGATGTTGAGCTTATCTCGATCATCAACGTGGTTTCGTCTTTCATAACATCGAAGTTTCATTTTCTGGGGGTTTACCTGGCGGCGCGGGTGGTGGGAGGAGAGTTGTCGCCGGCGGATGATTTGGAAGCAGCCGAATGGTTTCCCATAGCAGGCCCTCTGCCGGAGATGGGATTCGAAGAGGATGCCAGCATCATCGAGAGGTACGCCAAAGGAATGGCTGGTTTGCCTGTTGATCCAAATTTTTCCAGAATGAACATAAAGGAATGAAAGAGAGTGTGCAGGATTTTATTGGGAACTCAAAAACCCGTCTAACAGAAAAGTGTTTTCAAGAATCCGATCATAGCTGAAAGCCTGGCTCTATTCTCATGAAAAACTATCTGCGAATTCTCCGTGTCGCATCGTTGAATATTGTGCTAAGTGTTTTAGTAGTGGCTTTTGTTGCATTTTTGCTAAAAATAGATCGTTCATGGTTATCACCCCTGCCTGTTTTCACGAGAATTGTTGCATGGCCCTTTTTGGTGGGAGGAGTATTCCTAATCGTCTCTGCAGTCCTTGCACTATTGAAGCATGGCGGCGCTACCGGAGCACCCGGAGATTCGACCCGTAAACTTGTAATTGCAGGGCCCTATCAATGGATAAGAAATCCAATATATGCTGGAGGCACCCTTTTACTGTTTGGGCTTGCTTTTTATACAAGGTCACTTCTTTTATTTCTAATGACCAATGTATTCATGGCAGGGATGCATTTTGTGGTTTCTTTAATTGAAGAGCCAGGAGCGGAGAAACGTTTCGGAGATGAGTATCAAAAGTACAAACAGGAAGTTCCCCGGTGGTTTCCAAGACTATCAAAAAGGAACAGTAAGAAAGAAGCAAATGAGCAATAAGAGACATTAGCAAGTTGGCGTAAGGCAGGAGTTTCGAGATAAAGGGCCGCCCAACACTGTGTACCCGGAATTCTGCGGCATTTTCGGGCTTTATCTATGCCCCAGCGGAATCCTGTTCTTAGAATGAATCCACGCAGGCCCGACAGTAGGTAATGCGGTGCCGTTGAAACTGTCGAAAAAGTATAAAAATGGGTAAAACGAAGCTGTACACGGCTACTTTAAAATGGAAAGTCTGTACTTGCTATATTTCCAGAATTGAGTTTTTCGACAGTCTCGTTGGGCTGCGTAACCAATATAAAAAGATGAACAACAAATCCAGAACAACATCTAAAAGAACTCAAGAATTAATTGACATAGCAAACGATTTGGTACGTGAATGTCCAAATAGGCTAGGGCAAGAAGTCCTCATTATTGGTTCAGTAGGGATGGGGATTGCAGACGATGACTCAGATATTGATCTTGAGTTATGGGTTGATAAAATCCCAGAATTCGAGGATGCAATTGAGTGGATCAAGAGACTTTTCCCGGCAGATACAATCAAAGAGAACGAAAAAATTCCTGGGGAAGTAGCAGTCGTATTTAGGTATGAAGAAGTATGGGTAGAAGCAAATTGGCAAAAGATCAGCGAGAAAGAAGAATTGGTAAAGAGAGTCTTGACAAGCAACAGTATTAGCCGTTTGGAGAATAATCAAATATTCAACATCCATAACGCGATCGTTCTGCGAACAGCGGGGTTTATTGACAAAGTCCGGAAGCACCTATCGAATTACCCTGATGAAATCCGTGCAATGATAATCAAATCGTCAACTGCCTTTTGGAATTACCCTCATCGAGTAGAAATGCTTTGGGGTTTAGCCAGGCGAGAAGAAATATTAGGGTTGACAACCTGGTTACAAGCAGATATCGAAGATGCATTGAGAATTCTATTTGCAATCAACAGACAATGGGAAACAGATTGGAAACATATCAACCATGTTGGTCAATATTTGGAGAACAAACCAAACCAATTATCAGAGCGAATTCATGAAGTCTTTTCCCTTGTTGATCTTGAGAAACGAGTATCAACAGCACAATTATTCATCCTGGACGTTTTGCAATTGGTTCCTAAAGAGTTTGATGTGTCGAAAGCGATAGAGAATATTCAGCAAAGTTTAGAGAAAAATCAACAGCAGCCCAACCCCGCATGAACACAGACGGGGCTGATCGCCCCGGTGGACCGCGGCGCGTTTTGCTGATGTTGGTTCGGGTTCAAGGATGGCCTGGAGCCAAACCCACCCCGATGGTTATGCAAACCATTGATAAAAATCCTTCGTATTGACCTTGATATTTTCACCCATCCTGTTCCTCCCCGAAAGAAGGTCTTGAAGGCGGCTCACCCCGGCAATCCGCCGAGGTGAGTTTCTCTTATTTCGCGGCCTTGTCTGTGATTTCTAGCGCCTCCTCCAGAACCTCCATCCCCTCCTGCAACTGCGCCTCGGTGATGATCAGCGGCGGGATGATCAGCGCCGTGTGCCAGTGGGTGTAGAGATACAGTCCCTTCTCCAGGCAGGCTTTGCGAAAGGCGGCCATCTCCGGGCTGGAGCCGTTCCACGGAGCCATCGGCTCTTTCGTTTTCCTGTCCCGGACCAATTCGATGATGCCAAACAAGCCTATATTGCGCACCTCCCCCACCGAGCGGTGCGCCTCGCCCAGGTCCTTCAGCATCCGGTTCAGCACCGGCCCCATTTCCGCGGCGTGCTCGACGATCCTCTCGTCCTTCATCACCTGGATATTCGCCACCGCCGCTGCCAGCGAGACCGGGTGCGAGGTGTAGGTCAGGCCAGACTCGAAAACATGCTCATCGAACGCGGCGGCGATCTCCGGTTTCATCGCCACCGCGCCGAGCGGCGCGTAGGCCGAAGTCAGCCCTTTCGCCATGGTGATGATGTCCGGGACGACGTTCCAGTGGTCCACCGCGAACCATCTCCCGGTGCGGCCAAAGCCACTCATCACCTCGTCGGCGATCAGCACGATGCCGTATTTATCACACAAGGCTCGCACGCCCTGCATATATCCATCCGGTGGGATGATGATACCATTCGTCCCGGTGACCGACTCGATCAGAATTGCCGCAATCGTTTCTGGCCCTTCGTATTGGATGATTTCCTCCAGGTGATTGAGGTAATCCAGGCAAAATTCCGCCTCGGAAATATCAGGATTGGTGCGGTGGAATGTGGAACGGTAGCGGTATGGGTCGAGGAAGTGGACCACGCCCGGCATGAGTCCCGGCTCCCAGGCGAGGCGGCGCGGGTCTCCGGTCAGTGCCATCGCACCAGCGGTCGCGCCGTGGTAGGAGCGGTAGCGGGTCAGGACCTTGAACCTGCCCGTGTAGCCGCGCGCCAATTTGACGGCGTTCTCGTTGGCGTCCGCACCGCCCAGGGTAAAGAGGATTTTGCTTAACTTCCCGCCGGGCGTCACGTCGGCCACTGCCTTGCTGGCCAGCGCCCGGATTTTGGTCGCCATGCCGGGCGCGGCGTAGGGAATTTCGGCAGCCTGGCCCTGCATGGCTTTGATCACGCGCCGGTTGCCATGGCCGATGTTAACGCACATAGTCATCGAGTTGAAGTCCAGGTAGCGCTTGCCATCCGTATCCCAGAAGTAGACGCCCTCGGCGCGCGTCACCGGGATGGGATTGACTTTGGCCTGCGCCGACCAGGTCCAGAAAACGTGCTGCCTGGAGAGTGGGAGAATTTGGTCATCAGGAAGATCGAACATGGAAACCTCTTAGGATTTACGATTTTCGAAGGCTGATTTACGATTGATGATTGAGAATTGATGCTGCACAGATTATAATCCACCGGCTTTACTCGTTCAGTCAAAGGATAAGGTGACAGACTTCCCCTACCGCCGCATTGCTGTGGTGGGAACAACCGGCTCGGGCAAGAGTACGCTGGCCAAAACCATCGCCAGCCGCCTGCATGTCCCCCACATCGAGTTGGACGCCTACCACTGGGAACCCAATTGGGTCGAAGCGCCCAGGGAGGAAACGCGCCAACGGGTCGAGGCCGCTGTCCGCGAACCGGCCTGGGTCACGGATGGAAACTATGGCTTCCTACGAGACATCGTCTGGGCCCATGCCCAGGTGGTCATCTGGCTGGATTATCCCTTGCCCCTGATCCTGTGGAGACTCTGGTGGCGAACCTGGCGTAGGGTGATCGAGAAGGAAAACTTGTGGGGGACGAATTACGAAAAGTTCTGGCCGCAATTCTTCAGCAAAGATTCTCTTTTCCTGTGGGCGTTCAGGACCTATAAATTGCGCAAAAAAACTTACACCGTTCTTCTATCTTCACCGGAATATCCTCACTTAAAAATATATCACTTCAAAAACCCGCGCGATACAGAAGCCTGGCTGGGCACCATCCGCTGAAGACATAGTGATATACTGGCACGATGCCGGTCGAATTAGATCCTTGTCGGGAGATGTTGCCACCAAAGGCCATCGAGGGGCTGCAACTTTTCGCAGCCGGAGAATATTTCGAAGCCCACGAGGCCCTGGAAGCGGCCTGGAAGGCGGAACGCGGCCCGATCCGCGGCCTCTATCGCGGCGTCTTGGGCGCGGCGGTCACCTACCTGCACATCACGCGCGGTAATTATGCCGGAGCGCTCAAACTCTATGAACGCACCCAACGATGGTTAAAGCCGTGGTCGGATGTCTGCCAGGGAATCGAAGTCAACCGCCTGCGCCGGGACCTGGAGACTGTCATCCGCGAACTGCAAAGTCTTGGCCGCGAACGCATTGCAGAGTTCGACCGGTCGCTCCTGGAATCGGCGCATTGGCACTAATTCCCCCTTAGCAATCGTCTGATCAAGACGCCCAGCCCCCACGAGGCAGGCAGAACCAGCACTGCTGTCCAGCCGAAAAAAAGGTGGAATTACGGGTTGACGGCCAGCAGGAGGAGTCCCGCCCCGACCGCCAGAGTCAGCCCCAGGCGCAGGATAAGAATATTTGCCTCGGAAGTAACGAATAGCGCATCAGAGCCTGCTTATCTATCACACCTCCCAGGGAGGGGGTTCCGGGCAATATTCAGCGCGAGGTATAATCAAAAACATGAATCCATCCTTGCCTTTCCAGAATAAAACCGTCCTCGTCACCGGCTCGGGGCGCGGGATCGGACG
>JBFMCM010000071.1:0-4589 GCA_040754355.1 Chloroflexota bacterium
GAAATTGCGGCCATCCCAATTCGTCTACCCCGCGAATGTATGCAAGAGTGGTGATGGATTTGAATGCGCCGATGATTTCGCCAAGGGTAGGGGCAGGCCTTGTGCCTGCCGGTTGCGGTTGGGTGATTGCCTGTTGATTTTGGGCGACCACAAGGGTCGCCCCTACTACGTCATGGATGATAATAATGCCGTGGAAATGATTGGGCATGATTTGGAATACATCTATATCAATGTTGGGAAATCAGTCCGGAAGGTTTTCCCAATATTCTTGAATCATTTTACCTGCGTCGTTCAGGATCATTTCACCATTTTGGATCTCTCCAAATAATGGTTCGCGTAATTGCGTCACCACCGTAACGAAATACCCGCCCGACTGCGAATAATCATATCCTTTCAACCGAATGGATTGCCTGCCTGGGAATTGCATTCCGTTCATGGGAATGATTTTAACCGATACCAACACATTCACCTATGACCCCTTTCCTTGTCCTCTCATGACATCTGCCAGATACCCATCCCTCCACAAGCAGGGTACAATCGGAGCGAAAATCATTCGTAGTCAAGGAGAATCCATGACCATCGTCCTCGACGGTTCCTCCCTTACCATAGAGAAACTTGTCGCCATCGCTCGCTTTGGAGAGAAAGTGGAACTGGCTCCCGAAGCCCTGGAGCGGATCAAGGTCTGCCGGGCGATGCTGGAGGAGAAACTGGCTGCCAAAGAGATCATGTACGGTACGAACACAGGCATCGGCGAATTTTCCGAGAAGGTGCTGAGCGACGAGCAAGTGAAGGAATTCCAGAAGTATCTCATCTACAACCATGCCGCAGGCATCGGCGACCCTCTGCCGGTGGAGCAGGTGCGCGGCGCGTTGGCCGGACGGATCAACGTCCACGCGCACGGCAATTCGGGCTGCCGGCCCGAGATTACGCTGACGCTGGTCGCGATGCTCAACAAAGGCGTGACGCCGGTCGTCTGCCAGAAGGGATCGGTCGGGGCGTGCGGCGACCTGGCCCCGATGGCGCAGGCCATGCTCCTGCTGTTGGGGGAGGGGGAAGCCTGGTTCAACGGCGAACGGTTGCCGGGTCAGGAGGCGATGCGCAAGGCCGGGATCGAGGTCCCCGGATTGCAGGCGCGCGACGGGCTGGCAGCCATCAACGGATCGAACCTGCTGACGGCTGTGTCCGCCATCCATACCTACGAGATGGAACGCTTCCTCAAACAGGCTGAGATTGCCGCGGCAATGTCCATCGAAGCCCTGCTGGGAAATATGAAGCCTTACAATGCCAAGTTGCACGAACTGCGCGGTTTCAATGGCGCGGTCATCAGTGCGGCCAATATCCGCAAGGTCATCGAAGGCTCGGACCTGACGACCGGGAAGATGAAGACCAAAGTGCAGGATGCCTACTCGATGCGCTCCACGCCTCAGGTCATCGGCGCGGCACGCGACGCGGTGGCTTACGCCCGTTCGCAGGTCGAAATCGAACTCAATGGCGTGGGCGACAATCCCATCTTCGTCCCTGAACAGAAACTGACCCTGACCGGGGCCAACTTCCAGGGATCGCCGGTAGCCCTGCCGATGGATATGGCTGGCGCGGCGGTCACGATGGTGTGCGTCCTTTCGGAGCGCAGGCTGAACCGGCTGACCAACCCGGCGCTCTCACAGGGACTGCCTGACTTCCTGGCGCACGAACCGGGTTTTTACTCCGGCTTGATGCTTTCGCAATATACGGCTGACCACCTGATCGTCGAGCAGCGTATCTTGAGCGCACCGGCTTCCATCCAGTCCATCCCAGCGGCCGCCGACCAGGAGGACTTCGTCTCGATGGGCATGAACACGGCCATTAAAAATGGCCAGATCCTCGATAATGCTTATGGCGTATTGGGCATCGAGTTTATGGCTGCCGCCCAAGCGCTGGACTTCCGCCAGTTCACGCCTGGCAAGGGCAGCCAGAAAGCGCGTGAAGTCATTCGCAGGCACGTGGCCCACCTCGATGTGGACCGGCCTCTTTTCAATGACCATAATGCCATGAAGGCATTGGTAAAATCCGGCGAGATTCTGAACGAGGTGGAAGCGGAAATCGGGGCATTGGCTGCGTAGCGAAAACCAAAACGATGGGTTAACGGATAAGGATTGATTCAGGCCTTTTTCCATTTTGTCAACAAGAATTGTCGAAGAGTTCTCGATGATTTTTATAATCCACACCAATTAGGAGAGTTTTGAAAATGAAAGCAATTCTTGGTATCGCGCGTGCCCCCTTTCTGGTCCTGACCCCGGCCTGTGTTCTTGTGGGACTGGGCACCGCGCTCTGGACGAATGGACAAATCAACTGGCTGTATTTTGTCCTGGTGGCGATCGGGGCTCTGGCTGCCCACATCTGTGTCAACGCTTTCAATGAGTATTTCGATTTCAAGACTGGCCTGGACACCCGCACCCAGCGCACGCCTTTCAGCGGCGGCAGCGGCACGCTCCCAGCCAATCCCGCAATGCTTCGCACGGCCGGTATCCTGGCCTGGGCCACGTTCGCGGTCGTCGGCCTGGTCGGTCTGTTCTTCGTCTACGTCTGGGGCTGGGAACTCATCCCGCTGGGGATGATCGGGTTATTCCTCCTGTACGGCTACACTGTTTGGCTGACCCGCAATCCCGTCTTGTGCCTGCTGGCTCCGGGTCTCGGTTTCGGCCCGCTGATGGTGCTCGGGACACACTTTGCCCTGACGGGCGAATATTCTCTCATCGCGCTGGTCGCCTCGCTCGTCCCCTTCTTCCTGGTCAGCAACCTGCTCCTGCTCAACCAGTTCCCGGATGTCGAGGCCGACCGTACCGTAGGCCGCCGGCACTACCCCATCCAGATTGGCCGCAAAGCCAGTGGTTATATTTACATTGCCTTCCTGGTGCTGACCTATGTGGTCATTGCTGGTGGTGTTGCCCTTGGTTATCTGCCACTATTTACCCTGCTCGGCCTGCTGACGCTCATCCTGGCCGTGCCGGTTATTCAAAATGTGTTGAAGAATTCCGAGAACGTGCCCGCCCTCATCCCCTCGATGGGGCAGAACGTGCTCATCAACCTGATGACGCCGGCGCTGCTGGCAATTGGCTTGTTCATCGGGTAGCAGATACTCCCGGAGACTCGCAGTCTCCGGGAGTTTTTCTATCCGGTATAATACGCCCCATGCCCAAACTCACCCACCTCACCCGGACCTCGATCCTGATTGCCGTTTTCTTCACCTTCGATAAGGCCCTGGCCTTCGTTAAGTCCATGCTCTTCAATAGGATTGTCGGGTTGGAGGGGATGGGCATTTTTGGAGCCTCCAACAACATCCCCGACTACCTTTCCGCGCTGCTTTCCGGCGGCGCGCTGGGGATGGCCTTCATCCCCGTCTTGCGTGAGTATCTCGACCGGCAGGGACGCCCGGCTGCCTGGGACTTGTTCGCCCGCGTCGTCAACCTGGCCTTCATCATCACTGCGGTTGTCTCGGTCATCATCATTACCCTGGCCGAACCGCTGGTGCGCTATGTGATCGTCCCACATTTCACTCCCGAAAAACAGGCGCTGACAGCCTCCCTGATGCGCCTCGATCTGCTAGCCATCCTGCTTTTCTCCATCAGCGGTCTGGTCATGTCGGGATTGCAAGCCAACAAGCATTTCTTCCTCCCCGCGCTGGCGCCCATCTTCTACAATCTTGGCCAGATCTTCGGCGTGACGATCCTGACTCCGGCCGAGGGTCTGACATTTGGCCCAATCACCCTGCCGGCCTTCGGGCTGGGACTGTTCGGCATGGTCTACGGCGTCATCATCGGCGCGGCGCTGCATCTGCTCATCCAGGTGCCGGGTTTGATCCGCTACCAGTTCCGCTGGCGGCCGGTCATCGGTCTGAAAACGCCCGGCGTCATGCGGGTGCTCATCCTGCTCTGGCCGCGCGTCCTGACCATGGCCTGCATCCAGGGCTATTACGTCGCCCGCGACAACCTGGGCTCCCGCTTCGGCGAGGCCGGGGTGGGGGCGCTCAACCTGGGCTGGACCATCCAGCAGGTCCCGGAGACGGTCATCGGGACGGCCATCGCCATCGCTTTGCTGCCGACCCTGTCCGAGTTCATCAACAGCGGCCAGGTGGACACCTTCCGCGAGACGGTCAACCGCGCCCTGCGGGTCATGCTGGCGCTCAGCCTGCCTGCCGCGGCCCTGCTGGCCGTGGGTGTCCGCCCGCTGGCGGAGGCCTTCTTCGGCTTCGCGCCTTCCCAACTCGACCTGGTGACCTGGTGCACCTGGGCCTTCCTGCTCGGCCTGCTGGGCGACTCCTGGCTGGAGACCGCCGTGCGCTCCTTCTACGCCAACCAGAACACGCGCACCCCGCTCGCGGCGGCTTTTGCCCAGGTGGTTGCGTTCGTCTTGCTGGCCTGGCTGCTCTCACGTTGGATCGGCCTGCCCGGCATCCCGCTGGCGGCGGCAATCACGTTCACGACCCAGGCGGTTGTCCTGCTGTCTCTATTGAACCGCAAGTTCCCCGGCCTGCTGGATTTGCGCGGGACGCTGCCGCGCGCCGTCGTCGCCGCGCTGCTCGGCGGGCTGGCGGCTTGGGCCGGGGTGCGCTT
>JBFMCM010000072.1:0-2685 GCA_040754355.1 Chloroflexota bacterium
GTACAACCTGCCCAAGAACGCCGGTTACCCATTCCTGGCATTGGTGGAGCACACCAACTACGTCTCGCCGGAGCACTTCGGCGGCGACCACATCGTTTATTTAGGCGACTATCTGGAGCCGGAGCACGAGTACTTCCGCCTAAGCCAGGAGGAACTGCTGGAGCGCTTCCTGCCCGTGCTGGAAAAGTTCAACCCCAAGTTCGAACGGGACTGGGTGCGCAAGACTTGGCTGTATCGCACGGCTTACGCCCAGCCGGTGCCGCTGGTGAACCACTCGAAGAACATCCCAGCCATCCAGACGCCGGTGGAGGGGATTTACTTTGCCTCGATGAGCCAGGTCTATCCCTGGGACCGCGGGACGAATTTCGCCGTGGATATCGGGAGACGGGCGGCGAGGGTGATGATGGGGAGGAAAGAGTGAGAGGGGAGAAGTAAAAAGTGATAAGGAAGAAGGAAACATGCCCCTCGTCATTGACCGCCTCGTCCGCTCCCGGCGCAAGACCATCGCCCTGGTCGTCGAATGGGATGGCAGGCTGACAGTCCGCGCACCGCTCGAGATGCCCGAGAGGCGCATCCGTGAATTCGTGGAAAAGCATACAGACTGGGTCGCCAAACACCAGAAGCAGGCGCAGAAACACGCCCCGTCCCCACCCAAACTATTCACGGATGGAGAGGTATTCCTTTATCTCGGACAAGCCTGTCCGCTGACCATCATCCCGCGCCAGCGCGCCGGTTTGCAGGTTCAGGGCGGATTCATCATTGGGTTCGACAGCGACACCCTATCCATCTTTCAACGGCAACTCGAATTCTTCCAGAAAAGTGGTATCGTAACCGCTATGGTTGGCCTGTTGCAGGCGCCAATCGGCACCCGGCTCTACAAACGCATGGAAAGGGAGGGACGCCTGGCAGGCCCCTCGACCGGGGATAATGTGGACGGCACGACGAATATCATCCCCAAAATGAGTCTTGAAAAACTTCAAGAGGGCTACCGCACGGTCATGAAGGCCCTTACGTCCCAAAGAATTATTACACCCGCGTCATGATATTCCTGAGAGAGTACAAGGTGCCGAAATTCTTCATCCCTATCAACAAGGAATATTTGCAGGCTTTCTTCCGTTCGATCGTCCGGCTGGAGACTTATGTCCTGTGGACGCTTTTCCGCCGTCCACGGCTGTTCCTCCTGGAAATCACGCTCTCGATTTACGGCTACCACTTCCGACGAGTCTGCGATTTGCATGTGGCTTGATAAATTAGGCTTTCATTCTACATCCAGCCGCGCGGATAATGATTCTTCATCACACCCTGCACGCGTTTACCCCAGCCCAGCGGCCAGCCGTCCACGGTGACTAACGTCCAGCCTGGCGGGCCAGCCGATGGAAGGGTCTCCCCGCGCAGATAGGCCTGTAGGGGCGGATGGTGTCGGCCCGCTTCGCCGGATTGCAAATCCAGCGCATTCCGCGCCTGCCCGCGTTTCAGGAACAATGCCAGCGGGTGAGCCGGTTCGAAGCGGTCCTTTTTGAAGTTTCCCAGCCAGACGCCGGGATGGACGAGGCGCAGGCTGCCAAAGTCCGGCATCTCCTCCGGAATGAAATACAGCCGTTCGCCCCGGACCCGCAGCCTGTCCGCCGGCCAATCCACCGCCAGCACCTCCCCGGCAAAATCCTGCCACAGCCCGGCCTGGGGACGGTTCATCTCCGGCAGCCTCCCCTCCCGCTCGCGCCGCAGTTCCCCCTCCCCGATCCGCTTCAACTTACATACAAAATGTCCCTCACCAGCCACGCGGTGAGGAAACAGACGTACCGCTCCGCTCAATGATTCTTTTATTTTTTGCTTTATGTTTTTCTCTCTTGCCCATTCCGGTTTCCCCGGCATGAACCCCGGCAACCGCAGCAATGTCTCCACCTCGAAATCAGGATGGTCATCCAGGAATTGCGCAATCACGCCCTCGTTTTCCTCCGGAGCGAAGGTGCAGGTGGAGTAAAGCAAACAACCGCCGGGCCGCACCAGTTTGGCCGCCACGCGCAGGATGTTGCCTTGCCGCACCGCGCAGCCTGCCACCATCTCCGGCGACCAGTCGAGGCGCGCCCCCATATCCTTGCGGAACATGCCCTCGCCGGAGCAGGGCGCGTCCACCAGCACGCGGTCGAAGTAGGCACCGAAATGGTCGGCCAGCCGCTCCGGGGTCTCGTTGGCGACAACCACACTGCCCGCGCCCCAACGCTCCACGTTCATCGCTAGGTGGCCGAGGCGCTTGTCCTTGATCTCGTTGGCGACGAGCAGGCCGCCTCCCTGCATCAGGGCGGCGAGATGCGTCGTCTTTCCGCCTGGGGCGGCTGCCAGGTCGAGGACGCGGTCACCCGGACGCGGGTCCAGCAGCGAGGCGGCGGCCATTGCGGAGGGATCTTGCAAGTAGTACAGTCCTGCCAGGTGGTAGGGATGCAAACCTGGTGACAAGGGAGCAGGGAGGATGTAAAAAGCCGAAGGTTCCCACGGCACTCGTTCACCCAGCGGAAAGGGAGTAAGTGCCTGGAATTCGTCCGCCGAAAGTTTCAGCGTATTGACCCGCAGCCCGCTGACCGGTTCCCCCTCCAGCGCGGCGGCGAAGGCAGGGTACTCCTCACCCAGCAGGCGGGACATGCGTTCCAGGAACATGAGTGGAAGTGGAACAGAGGCAGGCATGGCCTG